>CAYNQA010000191.1:0-6328 GCA_964399225.1 uncultured Anaerolineaceae bacterium | reverse complement strand
CGGAGGAGAACCAGAGGACGAACCCGCTCCCCTGCATGATCCACACCCCTACACATTCCTTGCCGGACTTTTCGTGTTCGGGCTTTTTGCATGTGCCATTGCCACTGGTTGGTGGGCTGTCGTGCGCGCCCCAGATCTTCTCACCCGCACAGACAACGCGCGTCGCTCCATCGCCGACCGATACGTTGCGCGCGGCGACATCCTCGATCGAAACAATCAACCCATCACGATCACCGAGGGCGGTCATCCTTACATCCGCACATATATCTATCCTTCACTCAGTCCCGTTGCCGGTTATACCAATGCCATCTTTGGTCAGGCTGGGCTCGAAAGCAGCCTCGACAATTACCTGCGCGGGCTACAAGGCAACCCATCGCGGATGATCTTGTGGAATGACCTGCTCTACGGCACACCTCCACCCGGCCTCGATGTGCGCTTGAGCATCGATCTCGAATTGCAACAAAAAGCGGATACGCTCCTCGGCGAAAATCATGGCGCAATCGTTTTACTTAATGCCGAAAGCGGCGAGATCCTTGTGATGGCGTCACACCCCACATACGATCCCAACGCATTGGAAGAAACCGGGCAGGCACTTCTGACCGACCCAGACTCGCCTCTCGTCAATCGTGCCGCACAGGGGATGTACCCCATCGGCTCCACTCTGGACCCGGTCCTGACCGCCCTGTTCGGAACAGCATCCCCTCCCGAAGATTCTCTAACCAACCTCTACAGCGACCTCGGTTTCTATACTGCACCAGAGCTCCGCTTGCCGGTTGCACAAGCATCCCTGCTTGGAGAATCCCCCCTGCGAGTGAGCCCGATCCAAATGGCGCTGGCCGCTGCCACGTTCAGCAACGGAGGCGTGCGCCCCGCTCCGCGCATCGCGCTGGCGGTGAATACTCCGGAACAAGGCTGGGTTGTTCTTCCCACCCTCACAGAACCAGTCCAGGTTTTGGCAGCAGATGCGGCAAGCTCGGCAGCCGTGATCAATACCCCGGCAGATTCCGCCTACTGGATATGGACCGGCAGTGCACAAGAAAAAGAAAAAATATTCCGATGGTATATCACCGGAACGCCAAAAGGCTGGCAGGGTACCCCGCTCGTTCTCGTCATCCTGATCGAAGAGGATCATCCAGCTCTTGCTGAGACAATTGCGGTACAGATATTCGGTTCAGCATTTGCTCCATAGCCGCACCGTTTCCTGTTTGACAGCATCCAACCCATCGGGTATCCTTGCGCCCGTCCGGGCAGGCCCGGCGCGGCGAAGCCCGGCGAACCCCGCCAGGGCCGAAAGGCAGCAACGGTAAGTTGGAGTCTTCGGGTGCCGCCGGTGTCCTGCCCGGATATTTTTTTCGCATGTGGATGGGTAGAACTGTCCATTTTCATTTCCCCTCACCTATGGCAAAATACACTTCATGAAACATTGGGTTTGGATCCTTCTTGCGCTTGCGGCCGGGATTGGGCTGGGATTGCTCTACGGGTGGATTATCGATCCGGTCGAATTCACTGACCTCACCCCGGATACCCTGCGCGCGGACTATCGCGCCGATTACATTTTGATGGTGGCCGAAGCCTATCAAGCGGAAAAGGATGCGGACCTCGCCGCGCGGAGACTTGCCATTTTTGGCAGCGACTCTCCCGCCGACATCGCCGCATCCGCGCTTCCGTTTGGACGGGAAAACGGATTCGGCGCATCGGAGATCTCCGCCATCGAAGATCTGGTCGCCGCTCTGCGTGCCTGGCAACCCGCCGCCGGAGCAGCGCCATGAGCGAGAGACGCATTTCCTGGGAGGCTTTACTCGCCCTCCTGTTCGGCATTGGAATCGGAATTCTCTACGCCTGGTTCCTCTCACCGGTGACGGTGTTCGACTCCGCCCCGGAGGCATTGCGCGCCGATTTCAAAGACCAGTATCGCGCCGCAATCGCCGCCAGTTACGCTGCCAACGGCAATCTCACACGCGCCCAATCGCGCCTTGCTCTGCTGAACGATGCAGATGCAGTCCAGGCCTTATCTGCACAGGCGCAGCAAATGCTGGCCGCCGGGCAAACACAAGAATCGCAACAGGTTGCCCTGCTGGCCTCTGCTTTGGTCGGGATACTGCCCACGGCTGAACCTGCCACGCCATCCCTGGTGATCGCCATGGCAACGCAGTCTGTGATTACCGTCCCGGCAAATTCCACCGTTGAGCCCAATGGCGCCGCACCGGAAACAGAAACACCCCTGCCTTTTTACACCGCCACCGCGCGTCCCACACAGACCTTGATCCCTACGCCGGGTAAACCCTTTCAACTCGGTGTCCAGGAAAATACATGTGATGAAGCGCTCGGCGAAGGACTTCTCCAGATCACCGTTCAGTTGACATCCCGTCGGCAACTCCCGGGCATCGAGTTGATCCTTTCATGGTCCGGCGGCGAGGAGCATTTTTTCACCGGCCTGAAACCAGAGTTGGGTAACGGGTATGCCGATTTCACCATGTCGCCGGGCGTGTACTACACTCTGCGCGCCGTTGAAGGCGGCGTCGTTGTGCCAAGCCTGACCCCGCCGGAATGTCCAGCCGCAAATGGAGGGACTTTTTTCGGCGGTGTCCGAATCGTTTTGGAACGTCCTTGATCAATGCAGAAATGCAACGAATTAAACAAAAAGGCTCCTCATCTTGAGGAGCCTTTTTGTTATTGACCGTGCGGCTACGGAACTACGTTCGCGTTCAAAGCATCGGTACCAAGGATGATTTCTACATCGACAGTGGATCCGGATGTAGGCTCAAAGCGGACCTGGGTGGTACCAGAGGCGCCGTTCAAGTTGAACAAGTACATCAAGAAGCGCATTGCATACAGGTTGGAAGAGTACAACTTTATGACGGTCTTGTCGGTTGCACCAGCATTGCCAACCTCGGCAACTGTGAGGCCAAAGCTCTGGAGATATGCCGCTGTGCGCTGGCCAAAGTCGCCGGCGAAGGTCCCATTCATGATACGGATGCGCGCATTTTCTTTCTTGGCCGCATCGAGCCAGGCCTGCGGATCATTGTTCGCCACGGTCGGGCTGACCGCTCCACCGAGGAAAATCTCGTCGCGCAAGATGCGGATCTGATCCGGGCGGGCCTTGAAAACGCTGGCGTTCTGTCCGTCTGCGGTGACGGCCTGCTCAAGGATGACCATGTCATAGTTGATCACGCCTGTCTTGATGCTTTCACGCTTGACCTCGGAAAGAAGGTAGGCAAGGCGCAAACCATCTTCAAAAGAAATGCTGGTGTGAATACCGCCAGACATGCGATTGTAAAGTTCGGGGGCTTGCTTCACAAATGTCGAGAAGTAGTCGGGGGAGAAAACTTTTTCCATGATCGCAAAGATCACATCCTGCTGACGGCTGGCACGGTCCACGTCTCCGCCTTCGGTCTTACGGGTGCGGGCGTACGCAAGGGCTTTCTCACCATTGAGGTGACGCAGACCCGGAGTGACCACCAACTTATCCTTACCGGAACCGAGCGGGTCGAGCACGAGGCGTTCCTTCACTTCCACGTCAATGCCGCCGATGGTATCCACCATCTCGATGAAGGTATTAAACTCCACTTGAGCATAGTAATGGACCGGCACACCGAGGAACTGCTCCACGGTCTTCATGGCCAGCCCCGGACCACCGCCCGGTAACTTGGAACCTTCACCAATCGAATAGGCGGTGTTGATGCGGCTGTATCCAGAACCTGGAATGTTGACCCACATGTCACGCGGGATGGACAACATGCCAGCCGATTTTGTGACGGGGTCGAGCGTGAAGAGGATCATCGTGTCTGAACGAGGCGCACCTTCTCCAGCCTCCCAGTCGCGATAGTCCACGCCGATAAAGAGCACATTTACGCGGCTGCCGCCGTCCCATGTGGGGGCTTGCGCTTCCGGTGCTTGAACAACCACGGTAGACTCAACCGGAACAGTGGCAACAGCAGTACCTTCTGGGTTGAAAATTTGCGCACCGGGTTGCGCACCGCATGAGGCAGGCGGTTCGCCGGGCAGCTCAGTGATCTGCCAGCAATCGGTAAAACTGCGGGCAAAAAATAAAGCGGTGATAGCCAGCCCAATGCCGACAACCCAATAGGCGATCGACCAGATCGAAGGGCGTTTGAATGTGATTTTCGGGAACGATAGTTTTGCCATAGTTACTTTCTGTTCAAGGTTTGATGTAGACCATGTTCACACCAAGGCGCTGTAATCCGCGCTCGGCCCAGTATTGCAGCATGACGGAGTCTTCACCCATGGCCTCGATCATCGGGCGAACTGCACGCACATCTGCAATTTCTGCGAGGGCGCGCATGGCCTGAATGCGGGCAGATTGATGTGCGCTGCGCAAGACGTTGAGCAGACTTTCGACCGCCGGGCTTCCAATCGCGATCAAGGCTTGTGCCGCCAACTCGGAGGTCAAACTGTCTGCGTCGCTCAAGGCTTGGACGAGGGAGCGGGTGGCTGTTTCATCCGGGTGATGACTCAGCCCGAGCGCCGCGCATTGACGGACTTCCGGGGAGGCATCGGTCAGCGATGGAATGAGCAGGCCGGGGTCCAGATGCGGAAGCGCGGCCAGGGCGCGGATTGCCCACCAGCGGGTGTCTACGTCCGGCGAGGTGAGGAAATCCCGCAGTTTGGGGATGACCTCCTCCCCCATTTTTGCGAGGGAGGCGCAGGCTGCTTCGGCACGAGAGTCGTCACCGCTGGTCAGGTCTGCGAGCAGGTCTTCAGGCGTGGACATTATTTCGCCGGCGGCGGGACAGGCAGTTTGGCCTTGTCGGTGTCAGCCCACTTGTCACCCTCGTCAATGAGCATGACGGGGATTTCATCCACGATGGGGTATTTGCGGTTGCAGTCGTTGCAGATGAGCCAGGCGTCTTTATAAAGCGTGAGCAGACCTTCTTTTTCGCGGACGCAGTTTGGGCATCGCAGGATCTCTAACAATTCTGTGCTGATCATTGGTTTCTCCATTTTGCAGGCGCGTATTTTACTTCATTTCGAGGGGGCGCTGAGAAACCAGGTTTTTGAAGCCTGGTATCTTTCCCGTCAATATTGGTACGGCGGCTGGCACAAGCCTTTTTTATCGGCTAACTTTTCCACCTGCTCGGTGCCCGGCCCGAATTGACAGATGGCCTGCCAGGGCTCGTAGTGGGTTTTGAAGGTGTCCGTGAAATAGACGGCGCCATTTTTGTAGACGGTGCGCGTCACGGTGACATCAGAGCCATCGGCGGCCCAGTCCACCTGTTTGATCTGGCCTTCAGACATGTCGGGGTTGGGCTCGAAGAGCGGCTCGGGCGCGGGGACGATGTTGATCGGGCCGGTAGTGTCCCACTGCACAGAGCGGCCATCGGATGTGGAGTAGAACTTCCATGTCAGCGAGGTGCTGGTGAAGTAGGTCTCCATCAAGATGTAATTGGGCGAGTCATTGACGAACTTGAAATCCACAAGCGGGAAGTAGACAGTGGCATCCATGCCGGCCAGCTTCGCGTCGCGTCCGCCGCCTGCTGTGCGTTCGTAGTACGAGACGCGATATGCATGCGGCACACGTTCCACGATCGGGAAGCCGCCGAAGAACGCTGTGCGGAATAAAGTGGTGCTAACCTGACACACGCCGCCACCCACGCCCTTGATGGTGCGCCCGTTGTAAATGATCCACGCTTCGGTGAAGCCGTTATCGAGACTCACATCGCCGAGGACTTCGCCCATCGAGAAGGTCGCGCCGGGGGCAACGAAGATGCCGTGGAATTGTTTCGCGGCGATCTCCACGTTTTGCAAACGTTCTGCACTCGAACCATAGAAGTAGGTCGTTTGGGAGCTGATCAATTCGCGGAGGCCACGCGACTCTGCCGTGGAGGTGTCGCTGATCTGAGGCTGGACTTCTTTGATGACCAGCGGGATGACATGCTCTCCGCGCAACAAGGCTTCGTTGACGGCGGTCATGGTGGCGGGAAAATCGATGGAACGCCCGACCGTGGAATTTTCGATCAGCACGAGTTGGGCCGTTGGGTCGTCGAAGTAGAAGCGCGCGTCTTTTGCTTTGCGGTCCACCTGGGCGGCGATGGGGGTCAAAATTTGAGCGAGCGCGCCGGGTTCGAGTCCCACGCGAATCTCGGATCCGATGCGCTGAACGGTGAGCATGCTGGCCAACGTGTCGGAGGTATACACCCACGGACCCGGATCGCCGACCTGCGCATTGGGCACCACCAATTGCATGGGCTGGGAAATGATGCGGCGCGCTGTCTCGGCCTGCGCGGATACATCGGCAATGGCGGGCTGTTCGTCGCGCACGGCAAGCGGCACGGCGGCGGCGCGGACCGTGTGGAGGTGTGCGCGATGG
>CAYNQA010000190.1:0-6335 GCA_964399225.1 uncultured Anaerolineaceae bacterium | reverse complement strand
TCATCGCCCTCGCCGCTCTGCTCGTGCTGGGCGTGCTGACCTACCAAATCCCCGCCATCAAACTCGCCGTCGACTGGCGCGTCGAAAAATTATTCCTATACGTGAAGAACTCCGTCAATCCGCCCGGCCCCGTGCCGACAGCCCTGCCGGTCACGCCTCAGCCCGCGACGCAGCCCCCGCTTCCGTCCACGCCCACAGCGGGCGCCACCTTGCAAGCCTCCCCCACCCCCACCGCGACTCTCGAGCCCCTGCCCGCCAGCATCTTCCTCGAACAACCCAAATGGGTGCAACAAACCCCCAACAACTGCGGACCGAATGCGCTTGCGTTCGCGTTACAAATCTACGGCTGGACCGGCACCCAGGACGACATCGCCGCGCAGATCAAGCCGGTCACCGGCGACCGCAACGTCAACCCCGATGAATTGGTCTGGTTCGTGCGCAACAACGCCGGCTGGCTCAATATGGAATATCGCGTGGCCGGTGATATCGAAACCCTCAAACGCCTGCTCTCCCGCCGCTACCCGGTCATCGTGGAAAGCGTCACATCCCTCGACCCGAACGACGCCCTCGGTCCCAACGATGACCTGTGGGCCGCGCACTATCTCCTTCTCACCGGCTACGACGACGCAACCCAAACCTTCGCCGTCATGGATGCGTATCATGCCGACAACAAGAGCATTTCGTATCAACAACTCGAAGAGGATTGGAAAGCGTTCAACTACGTCTACATGTTCCTCTACACCCCGCAGGAGGAAGCCGAGATCCAGTCCCTGCTCGGCGCGGACTGGGACGCCGATTACAACCGCCAGCGTTCGCTCGAAATGTCGCAGGCCGCAACGGAGGCGGATCCGCAGGATGGATTCGCATGGTTCAACCTCGGCAGCAACCTGGTCTACTTTGAACGATATGAGGAAGCCGCTCTGGCTTTTGACAAATCACGGGAAGATGAATTGCCCCTGCGCATGTTCCGCTACCAGTTCAGCCCGTTCATCGCCTACTTCCAATCGAACCGCATTGACGACCTGCTCGTGCTGGCAGATTACGCGCTCGGGGTCACTGATAAATCCGAAGAGGCATGGCTGTGGAAAGGCTGGGGGCTATATCGAAAAGGCGATTACGATGGCGCCGTCGCTGCCTGGCGCAAGGCACTCGATGTCCACCCTGGATATGATGATGCAGTGTACGCGCTGAACTTCATCGGCGTGACGCCGTAAGCCGGAGCGGTCTCCGGCTTGTGCAATGGCCTCACCCGCCCGGAGGTCCGGGAAGAGACGCGGGGTTATCCGTCGAGAAAACTGTATCCGCCCGGCCGGGTCTGGATCAGTTGCGATTCGCCGGTCTCGTCCTCCAGTTTTTTCCGCAGGCGGTAAACCACATTTTTCAACAGGGTCAGGTCGGCCTTTTCCATACCCCAAACGGTTTTCATGATCTCATCAGCCACGAAGACATAACCCGGGCGGCTCATCAATAAATGGAGCAGACGGAATTCGAGGTTGGTGAGATGCACCTCGCGCCCATCGCCGCTGATTGCGGACCGATGAGACGGGTCCAGCCGTAGCCGGGCGGTGCCAACGGGACTCATCGGCTGTGACCAACTGCGGCGTGTCCATGCCATGATCTTGGCGAGAAAGATGGCCGGGCTGATGGGCTTGACCACACATTCATCCACGCCGGTCTGATACGCTTCGAGCATTTCGTTTTCATTGTTGGTTGGCACGAATAAAAGAATGGGGCAGGATGTGAGCGCGCGATATTTCCGGCACAGATCCATTCTTTGACTATGCGACACATTAATATCGATCACGATCAGGTCGGGGATATCTTCCAGGGTATGTTCGAGTGCGCGCTGCACCACGGTTTCGAGAATGGCTACCAATCCCTTTTCACGGATCAAGTAACCCCAGATCGGCGCGGTGGCAGATTGGTCACAAACAATGTAAACACGCAGGGCAGGTTGGTCAGTTGTTAGGTTTAGCATGGTATTCCTATTATAGCAAAAACCTTGCCAGAAGTCATAATGGGTAATAAAATAATACCGAAATATTACCTTTGGGTGATATTGAGATTACGCCTTGGCTTATATACTATAAGCACAATTCAGACAAAGGAGAACAAAACAATATGAAAAAGCTTTATGCAGTGTTAGTGGCATTGATGCTCGTGGCCACGGCCTGTCAGATGGGTGGCAGCTCCCAGCCCGAGCCGACCGCAATTCCTCTGGAGGCCAGCCCCTTCCCCAGCCCCACCCCGGTGGCGCTGAACCCGACCGCGGAACCGCAGAACAACGCTCCCGAGCAGGGCAATGAGAAAGTTTCCTCCGTGGACGGCATGACCCAGGTTTTTGTGCCCGAAGGCACCTTCCAGCGCGGCGGTATGGATGCCACAGCGCAGGAAGACGAATTCCCGACCACCAAGGTGACCTTGAGCGGTTTCTGGATGGACAAGACCGAAGTGACCAACGGCATGTACCTGCTGTGCGTTCAGGCCGGTGTTTGTAATGTCCCGCACCTCTTCAAACAGCCTGTCTTCAAGTCGGAAACCCGCGAAGAATATTTCCGCAACCCGGAATTCAACGATTACCCCGTTGTGTACGTTGGCTGGGGCGATGCTGAAACCTACTGCGAGTGGGCTGGCCGCCGCCTCCCCACCGAAGCAGAATGGGAATATTCCGCCCGCGGCGCGTTCCCCTCGTTGAACACCTTCCCGTGGGGTGACCAGAAGCCCGACGGCTCATACGCGAACTACAACTACTATGTCGGCGACACCACCCGCGTTGGCAGTTTCCCGGCCGGCGTCAGCCCGTTCGGCATTCTCGATCTGGCGGGTAACGTGGCAGAGTGGGTGAACGACTTCTATGATCCGAACTACTACGGCCAGGGCGTAAGCCTCAACCCGACCGGCCCGATCGCCCGCAACAACTTCTTTGCGCGCGTCATCCGCGGCGGTTCCTTCGGTGACCCCGACCATTACCTGCGCGTTTCGAAGCGTTCCTCGGCCGTGGGCCCGGATCCCAGCCAACCCGTCGAGACGGATCGCTGGTACGGCGTTTCCGCCTCCACCATCGGCTTCCGCTGCGCTTCCGATAACTAATCCACTTCTGTTCGTTCCAGTCCGCCGGGAAAATCCCGGCGGACTTTTTTTTAATTGACGCTGACTTGTGCTTATGGTAAACTCGCGCCACAATTCAATAGCCCCAATCGGCAACTCTTATCCAGAGAGGCGGAGGGACCGGCCCTACGATGCCTCGACAACCGGTCGGCGAAAGCCGAACACGGTGCCAATTCCGGCAGACGGATGTACTGGTAGATGAGAGGGCAGCCGTGCTTTCATGCAAATTGCCCTTTCGAGACCGGAGGGGCAATTTCTGTTTCAAAGGAGAACCCAACACAATGAGCACGACATTCATGACATCGGAAAAACTGATGTTCACATCGGAATCGGTGACCGAAGGCCACCCCGACAAGATCTGCGATCAGGTCTCGGACGCTGTACTGGATGCCTGTCTCGAACAGGATCCCCGCTCACGCGTGGCATGTGAAACTGCCACCAAGACCGGGTACGTAATGCTGCTTGGTGAGATCACCACCCGCGCCAACTTCAACTACGATGAACTGGTCCGCAAGGTGGTGAATGAGATCGGCTACGATTCTTCAGAGAAGGGCTTCGACGGCAACTCCTGCGGCGTGCTCGTGGCCATCGCCAAGCAGTCCGGCGATATCGCCATGGGTGTGGATGCCGCACTCGAATCGCGTGACCACAAGGTGACCGATGCGGAGGTCGAATCGATCGGCGCTGGCGACCAGGGCATGATGTTCGGCTACGCCTGCAACGAAACCCCCACCCTTCTGCCGATGCCGATCTACCTGGCGCACAAACTCACCCGCAAGCAGAGCGAACTCCGCAAAAGCGGCGCCGTCAAGTGGCTGCGCCCGGATGCGAAGAGCCAGGTGACCATCGAATATTCCAAGGGGCAACCCAAACGCGTGGACACTGTTCTCATCTCCACCCAGCATGCCCCGGACGTTTCCCAGAATGAGATCACTGAGGTCATCACCGAAGAACTCATCATGAAAACCCTGCCGGAGCAACTCGTGGACAAGAACCTGAAAGTCTACGTCAATCCGACCGGGCGCTTCGTGGTCGGCGGCCCGATGGGCGATGCCGGTGTGACCGGTCGCAAGATCATCGTAGATACCTACGGCGGCATGGGACGCCATGGCGGCGGCGCGTTCAGCGGCAAGGACCCCACGAAGGTGGACCGCTCCGCTGCCTACGCTGCGCGCTGGGTTGCCAAGAACATTGTGGCGGCCGGCATCGCGGACCGCTGTGAGATCCAGGTGGCTTATGCCATCGGTGTGGCGCACCCGCTCTCCATCAATGTGGAGACCTTCGGCACCGGCAAGATCGCGGACGAGAAGATCGCCAAGCTGGTGGAGGAAAACTTCGACCTGCGCCCCGGCGCGATCATCCGTGACCTGAACCTGCGCCGCCCCATCTATCGCAAGACGGCTGCCTACGGTCACTTCGGACGCGACGATGTCCAGTTCCCGTGGGAAGAGACCAACAAGGCCGATGCACTCCGCAAGGCCGCTGGGCTGTAAGTAAAAAACAAAGAGCAGGCAAATGCCTGCTCTTTTGATTCCACGAAATGGATTTCTGAAGTTCTACTTTGGGAAATACACGCCATTCCGAAAGTAGAACTTTCGGAATCCAGTTACAAAAGGCACTGAAACAATTCTTGACAACCCCCGTATAATGAATACGGAGTAAACATGATCCATCGCTACGAAATCAACGGCCTGTCCCTGCAGACGGGCGACATCATTTGCACAGTGAACGGAAAGCCGGATATCTTGCCCGGGGAATTTTGGCGGCTGGTAGGGCGCCTGGTGCCCGGCGACGTGGATCACGTTGCCATGTATCTCGGTCCGGGCGGACGCTGCATCGAGGCGGGGGCCTTGGGCGTGGTGTCCTTTGACGTGAAAGACGGTCACTGGGATGCGGAACGCATGATGCGTCAGCGCGGACATCTGGTGGACACGTTCTATGGGGTGGCCTATCCGCTTGCGGGGCGCGGGCTTTCGCATGAAATGGAGGAGCAGATCCGCGAGGATGTGGCCGCTTTCTGTCTGGCCCAGACCGGGAAACGTTACAACCTGAACTTCCTGAATGCGGATACGGACGAGTCGTTCTATTGCAGCCAACTCATCTATCGCGCCTATCTACGCTGCGGGATCGACCTGAACACCGGCTTGTCGATGGAAGCGTTACCGGGCACGAATCGCATTGTCTACCCGCAGGAACTATGGAGTGGAAACATCCATCGCGTGGCAGGGGAAGCGGTCATGCAAAAAAAATAACGCCCAGAAATGGGCGTTTTGTTTTGATCGCGACCCGTTTTGCCCCCTTCCCCCCACTAACTTATCGGAATAAACTATTAGTGTTCGCGTTCGGGCACGAAATTCTTACTCGTCATTCAAAATCCAAATCAAAACTCAAGGAGAATCGTATGTCTAAAAAGTTGTTCCTGTCCGTCGCGTTGATTCTTGTATTTGTATTGAGCGCTTGTGGATCTACGCAAAGCCTGGCTGGAAGCGGTGGCATGGCCCAGTCTGAAGCCGGCGCCTTTGCGGAAGCCGCTGCACGTGTACAAGCATCCGCCTCTGCCGCCGCCGGTGCCGCTTCACAGGCCGCCGCTGACGCAAAATCCGCTGCTTCTGCATCCGGCGAAGCGCAAGCCGGCGCCGCCGCAAAGGCCTATGCCAGTGCGGGCGCCGCCGCCAGTGCCGCCGCCAGTGCCGCCGCCAGGGCCGCCTGGGACACCAGTTACGCCGCCAAGGCCGCCGAGCGCGAGTGGCAGGCTGCTCGCCTAGAAGAACTGCTGATGGGCCTTGCGCCCGAGGAGGGATGAAATGACCGAAGAGCAACTGAAAGAGATCGAGGAGAGGGCTGGGGCGGCGACGCCGGGGCCGTGGGTGTGGGCGCCGAGCATCGGAGGTGGGGTCGAAGTCCTCAACCAGATCCGACCTGACGGCACCATGTACGAGATTGGCCCGTGGCGTGAGGACTTCGAGCCGCAGGATGCCTACTTCATCGCCGCAGCCCGCACCGACGTTCCAGATCTAGTGGCGGAGGTGCAAAAGCTCCACTCCGTCCTAACGGAGTTGTTGGATCTATGGAATATCGCTGCGATAGTGCCAAAGTGGACTTCTGGATCGCCGCACCCAATGCTTTGTAGTAGAGTTGGTCCAGCTTGGACCGCGGCCCGTGAAGCACTGGGGAGGGAGGGGTGATGGATGCGCTCATCAACTTCCAGCACTCCGAGATGCTGGAGG
>CAYNQA010000189.1:0-6450 GCA_964399225.1 uncultured Anaerolineaceae bacterium | reverse complement strand
AAATTGACGACAATGCCCGCCACGCCGGGCTCATCGAGCATGTTGGTGGCAGTTGATTCTGTCCACCAGACACAGCCATCCTTGTGGATGGCACGATATTCCACATGGATCGGTTCTCCCGGCCGGTTGATGAGCTGGGCAAATTTGGCTCGAACCAGCGGCAGGTCCTCCGGATGGACATTTTCAAAACCATTCTGCCCCACGCGCTCCTGCGGTGAAAACCCTGTTAGGCGGGTGACAGATGGGCTTTCGTAAAGGATCTTTCCCTCTCGTGATAAAAGAACGATCCCATCCGAACTATTCTCGATCAATGCCCGGAAGCGTTCTTCATTCTCTGCCAGTGCAGCTTCCATCTGTTTGCGTTCGGTGATATCCAGCAGGTTATTCAGAACGTAACGTTCCCGGCCAAGCTCGATCGGTTCAGTGGTGATCAGGATGTTCTTTTTTGCGCCGCTGCGCGTGGAGATGGTTATTTCAAATTGACTAACCCTCCCCTGGCTCGTTATCATGGTCCGTACTTGCTGTAAAGTTTCGGGTTGGGCAATGCCCAATTCCGAAGATGTCCGCCCAATTGCTTCTTCGCGGGTATAACCGGTCAGGGCGACCCAGGCATCGTTCACATCTACGATGCGATAATCGGATGCGCGGGTGATCCCCACCGGGACAGGATTGGAACGGAACAGAATGGAAAAGCGCTTTTCGGATTCTTGCAGGGTGTTGCGAAGTTTGTTTCTCTCGATGGCGTGACGGATGGAACGGGTGATGGCATCCCAACCGGCGGTGCCTTTAACCACATAATCCTGCGCGCCGGCCTGCACGGCATGCGCGGCCAGTTCTTCATCCGCCAGGCCGGAGAGCACCACCACGGGGCATTCCGGCCTTTTTTGATGAAACGTTTGGAACGTATCCAAGCCCTGGCTATCGGGCAGGCCCAGGTCGAGCAGGACAACATCGAAGGCCTGGTGTTCGGCGGTCTCCAACGCCTCGCCGAGCCGTTCCACCGCCGTGAGCACGTAGCGGCGATGGGAATCTTTGTCAAACATGATCTGCACAAAGATCACATCGGCGGGGTTATCCTCCACCAGCAAAACATGGAACGGGGATTCGTTCATATCATCCTTCCGGGGGCAGGGTCACCACACTGAACCAGAAATGGCGGATGGACTGCACCGCCTTGACAAAGCTATCGAACTCGACCGGCTTCACCACGTAACAATTGGCATGCAGGTTGTAGGACCGCAAAATATCCTCTTCGGCGCTGGAGGTGGTCAGCACCACAACGGGGATGGTCTTCAGATTTTCATCGGCTTTGATCTCGGTCAGCACTTCGCGGCCGTTCTTGCGCGGTAAATTCAGGTCGAGCAGGATCAGGTCCGGGCGGGGAGCCGAAGCGAACTTCCCGCGACGGTGGAGGAAATCCATGGCGTCCACACCGTCTTCGGCCACGTGAATGTTGTTGATGAGCTTGACCTCGTTCAAGGCTTCGCGCGCGATCAGGACATCGGCGGGGCTGTCTTCGACAAGCAGGATCTCGATATGTTTGAGAGGGGGAATGGCGGTCATGGTCAACTCCGGATGGGAAATGTGAAATAGAAGGTGGAGCCTTCGCCCGGCTGAGACTCGACCCAGATGGCGCCGCCGTGCCGTTCGACGATCTTTTTACACAGCGCCAGCCCGATGCCGGTGCCGGCGTATTCGCGGCGGGTATGCAGGCGCTGGAAGACCAGGAAGATACGTTCGAAGTATTGCGGCTCGATGCCGATTCCATTATCGCGCACAGAAAAGCGCCAGGAATCTTTCAATTGAGTTGCAGATACGTGGATGCGCGGCTCTCTTGCGCCGCGGAACTTGATGCCGTTCCCGACCAGGTTTTGGAACAACTGGATCAATTGAACCGAATCCGCATGGACAGTGGGCAGGTCATCACAAGTGATGATGGCCCCGCTCTCGCGGATGGAAACAAGCAGGTTACGGAGGGCGGTTTGCAGGCAATCAGAGGCAGGCACCGGCTCGAGCGGCTTGCCGCGGCTGCCCACGCGCGAATAGGCTAACAGGTCATTGATGAGGGCCTGCATGCGGCTGGCGGCTTCGACCGCGTGGCCGATATATTCATCCGCACGCTCATCCAATTGTCCCTTGTATTTATTCCCAAGCAATTGCACCATGCCCGTCATCGCGCGCAAAGGCTCCTGCAGATCGTGCGAGGCTACATAGGCAAACTGTTCGAGTTCAGCGTTCGAGCGGCGCAGTTCAACCTCTACGAATTTGCGTTCAGTGATGTCGTGGAAGGCAGCCACCGCACCACGCGTCCCGCCGGATTTATCGAACAATGGGATGGCTCCTCCAAGCAGGATGCGTGTGACCGCGTCAGGCCGTTCGATGCGAAGCTCGAAATCAATTTGGGGCATACCAGTGCGCGCCGCCATTTGCATGGGCAGTTCATCGGGGTCGAGTTCCCTGTCCTGTGAGAACTGGCGTAAACGTATAGCCGGCGCATCGGCAGACTGTGAAATGTTGCCCTTTTCAGAGATGCCCAGCAATTGATTAGCAAAACGGTTGCCACGAATGACCTTGCATTCCGGATCTTCCGCGATCCATATGGCTTCGGGTAGCATATCCAGCAATTGCTCCAACTCCTCCGTGCGCCGGCGCAACGCTTCTTCGGCTTGTTTGCGCTCGGTAATGTCCAGCGTAGTGCCATATCCGATTACCGAATGCCGCTGTTCCCCCTCACCTTCGAAAGTGACCCGCACTCCAATCGCCAGCCAATGGACACTGCCATCCGGGTGGGTTACCCGATACTCTGTGGCAAATTTCCCATTGCCTGTGGGCCCGGTGGCGGCCGCGATCTCAGCGCCCACCCTTGCCAAATCCTCGGGATGTAGTCGGCTGGTGACCTCAGCGAGGGTGGTATGCAGCGTATCGAAACCATAATGGATGCGGGCGCGCTCGTCGAATTCCACACTCCCCGTTTGCAGGTCGTTCTTCCAGATTCCAAGTTCTGTAGCATCGTAAGCCAGTCGGAGTAATTCCTCGCTTTCACGCAATTTTTCTTCCGCCTGCTTGCGCTCGGTAATGTCGGTATGTGTCCCGCTCATGCGCAGCGGTTTCCCATCGGAAGCGCGTTTGACCACCCTGGCCTGGTCCAGAATCCACTTGTACTGCCCATCATTCGCAAGCATACGATATTCGATTCTGTGTGCAGGGGTTTTACCATCCAAATGATCCTGGATGGACTTCCAGGCAGCTTCCCTATCATCGGGATGATGCAGGTCTGTCCATTGCCTGACATTTAACTCGATCTCTTCAAGAGTGTAACCCAGCATCTCCGCCCAACGCGTATTGCGATGCACTGTGCCGGTCTCGATGTTCCAATCCCAATAACCAAGCTGGCTGCCCTCCATGACCAGCGCCAGACGTTCCTCGGATTCCCGCAATTGATCTTCCGCCTGCTTGCGTTCGGTAATATCCAGCGTTGCGCCGACATAGCGGATGAGTTCTCCCCGCTCGTTCAGATAAGGCAACGCACGGTCATAGACCCATCGCACGCTGCCGTCTGGCCGCACGATACGATGTTCGAGTTCATAGACGGCATTACTTTGCATGGCCTTCGTAAAGGTCTCGTGCAAAAGGGCAGCGTCGTCGGGGTGAATGCATTTCTGGAGCATCACGTCATAGGCCGGGGAGGGCCCATCGGGATCGAGTCCGTAGATGCGATACTCCTCTTCGGACCATACCGTTGTCTGCGTGGCGGCGACATATTCAAAACTGCCTAAATGCGCAACCTTCTGGGCTTCTGCCAGCACGTTACGCGTACGCTCGAGCGCTTCCTCGATCTGTTTGCGCTCGGTGATGTCGTAATTGACTCCCACCATGCGCAGGGGCGTTCCTTGCTCATCACGGAACACCTGTCCATTCGCCTTCAGCCAGTGGACCGAGCCATCCGGCCACAACACACGGAACTCGGTGTCGTACTCCCGTTCACCCCGGACGGCCGCAGCGGATACCTCGTTGCCGGCATCGCGGTCATCCGGGTGGACCCCGCGCTGCCAGGCTTCATACGCCCCTCCGAACTCTCCCGGCTTAAGCCCATACAAAGCATACATTTGATCGTCCCAAACGATCTCGTTTTTCACGATGTCCCAGTCCCAGATGCCCATACGGGCGGATTGGGTGGCCAGATTCAAACGCTCGGCAATCCGATCCCGTTTTGCATCCGCCTGCTTGCGCTCGGTGACATCCTCCAGTGTGGTGATGGCATGGGGCAATCCGCCGATCTCAAGACGATTGGTCCTGGAGACGACGATGCGTTCCTCCCCGGATTTGGTGAATACCTGCCTCTCGTTCTCCGCCAGTTCGCCTCGTTTTTCGAACTGTGAAATGGCCTGCGCCCGCTGCTTGTGAGTGATCAGGCCAAGTTCGGCGGCGGTCCTGCCGCGCATTTCGGGCCGGAGATAACCTGTCAGTTTTTCGGCAGCTTCATTGGCATCCACAATGACCACTTCGGGCAGCTTCAGCAGCACGGCAGGGATGGTGGATTTCTCGAACAGCAGGTTATACCTTTCTTCGCTCTCACGCACTTTTGAAAGCGCAGCCTCCCTTTGGGATTCAGCCTGCTTGCGTTCGGTAATGTCTAACGTGAATATTGCCATCTTCCAATGGTTGGAAAGCAACGGCACGGCAGAAACGCTGGTCCAGATCGTTTCGCCATTTTCGTTCACGATGCCGGTCTCCACGTTGTAGACCGCTTTCCCGCTTTGCCGCGCCCGCACGCTCGCAAATCCATCGGCGGGCATGCGCGTCCCATCAGATTGGAGGTAGGTCCGTTGCCTGTATTCCCCCTCCTGCAATTCCTCTTCTGTCAGGCCGAGGATGTTGGAAAGCGCAGCGTTTTGAAAGACAACCTGCTGGTTGTGGTCGAGGACCGAAACACCCACAGGCAGAAGGTTAAACAACGACAGCAGGTCGGGTTCCGCGGTGGTTGCGGCCGGGGAGGATGCAGCCCGCTTCGGGTCCATGGCGTGAAGCGCGCGCTCGAGTTCTTCAATGCGTAACTGGGCATTGTCGAGTTCGGCCTGCAAGCTGGCTTTTGTCTTTTGTTGCTTCATATAACCGTTCTTTCATTCGCTGGGCGTAGAATGATCCTTTTTTAATTTTCGCATGATTCCATATGACGCCATATGGGGGAATCCCCTACTCTTAAGTTGGGGGAGCTACCGTATGGACATCAGGGGATTTTTGCGGGAATGTGCAGGAAAATCCTGACGGAATAGCGGGGGTTCCCGGCTGACGGGAACAGAGCGGGCGTGAAATAATACGCTCAACGTACCTTTCCACTCTCGTATCGATAAGGGCAAACCCGGTGAAAACCGGGGACGCAAAGCCGATGGGTCTAAAGCTGTGAAAACAGCCATGACGGCCAGGCCGCCGAAAACGATGGCGTATCGCCGCCTCACCCCCCGCTCCCTTTTGGGATTCGGTGTCGCGCGCCCCCAGGATGACCTGGATGCCCTTATCAGAAAGCAGGCACCCATGTCATCCCGAAACCGCTCTTTCTTTCTGTTCGTCAGTCTCCTGGTCGTTGTCAGTCTCACGCTCATCCCAAGCCCGGCTTTTGCTTTACGCTCACAGCCGGATACAAACAGCAATGCCGCCCTGGCCGATTTCGTGCGCAAGATGACGAACGGCACCGAAGCCCTGACCGGCGTGTTCGTTGAAAACTCCTTCGCCTACCCGGTGGTTCAACAGCCCTCTGGCAATACGGTCTATGTTTCATCGGCCAACGACACAGCAACCGAATACAGCAGCGCCGCCAAGTATGGCAACGTGGGCTTGCTGGCGCACAACACCCTCGGCGGGCGCCGCTTCTCGGAATTGGTGGCGGGTCAGCGCATCTTCCTGGTGTTTGGCAGCGGGCGCGTGGAGGGCTTTGTGGTCTCGCAGATCTACCGCTACGAAGCGATCGACCCGAACAACTCCAAGACCAACCTGCGCGACCCAGCCAACGGCATGGTTTACAACAGCGACTATGTGTTCCGCAAGATGTACGCCGGCAGCCGCCATGTTACGCTCCAAACCTGCATTGAAAAGAACGGCAACGCGAGCTGGGGACGCATGTTCATCATCGCCACTCCTCTGCCTGCAGGTACTTATTAGACACCGCGCCGCCTGTGATGGCAGGCTGGTTTAACTCCTCTTACCAGCCTGCCATCCGGCAGGAATATAAAAAGAGCCTCCATTTCTGGAGGCTCTTTTTTTCCACATTCCGGGGCGGCATCATTCCCGCTCAAGACAACTGCATGCTTACTTCTTCAGTTTTTTGCGAGATATTTCTCCACCAACTGAAGCAATTCACGGTTCTTAACCGGCTTGCTCAGGTAATCGTTCATGCCGGCGGAGAGACAGCGTTCGCGGTCGCCGGGCAGGGCCAGCGCCGTCAATGCGATGATC
>CAYNQA010000188.1:0-6453 GCA_964399225.1 uncultured Anaerolineaceae bacterium | reverse complement strand
GTGCCTGCCCGAATTGCCTCGAGTAGAACCGCGGTGGTTGTGGATGAGCCGCGCGTGAAAGGCAGCGCAAGAATTTTACCTTTGGCGTTTGCCCCAGAAAGATCGTGGCGGCGGTCTATGATCTCGCCGGTCTGCCAATCGTAACCGCCCCAAAATGAGATTGGTTCACGGCTGACCAGCGCGATGCCGAGTGCTTCCCCGCGAATAACTGTACGTCCTTTCAGGATCATCGATTCCATGCAGAATCATCCCGGATGATGTGGCCTGCGATGGCAGAGTTGACGCAATCTTGCAGGCTTCCAAATGCGACCGTCCTGCCGAGCAGCCCCGGCGTGTAGTAAGCGAATTTTGCGGAGTTCGTCATGAGATGCGCGATTTCCGTTGGCAACATTGGTGAAGTCAGGATACAGGTATCGACCGTGATTTGCGCGCCAAAATCTTTGAGCGGCGCAACCAGGCCGGCTCGGTCGGCAAGTTGAGTCATGGCGCGGCTGGATGTGACGAGGAATCTCACATTAGGATGTTTTTTCTTGCCGGCGATCAAAGGCGCAAGTTCCTTGTATTCCGCGAGAGAAAAATGCGGACTGCCAAGCACGACCATGTCGAGTTTTTCCGTGTCAGTGTGGGTCAGGCTTTGACGTGATGTGCGCAGGTCATCCATGGTCACATCCATCACCTGCTCCGCTGCGCGCCCCTGCATGGCTGCTTCGAGGGTCGGTGCTTCAGGGGTGATGCCAACCATGTGGAACATTGCAACACCACCAGATGATGCGGTGGCAGCCCCGAATGCTTTAAGTTGATCTTCGGTCGGTGTAATTTTCATGCCCTGGATCACGGGGATCTTATCCAGCGAAACCTTTCCCACCAGGTTGCCAAGTATGGGATAGAAATCATCCCGCGTTTGAAGCTCTGCCGGGATGTTGACGAGATTCAGCAGTAGTTGGCCGGCGCGATTTTCTGTAAGGTGCAAGCCGATCGCTGGTGCGCGGCCGGTGATGGCACAGCAAATATCAAACAGGTCCGGATAACGCTCAGTGCGTGCCCCAAGGACGGAGTTCGCGAAGACGATCGCATTTGACTCGCCCCATGCAACCTGCTGGCCAAATGCTGGACGCAGCTCGGTTTGGTATGGGGCACATGTCCACGTGGGGATGGTGCCCATGCTTTGATACGCGACCATTTGCCTGTGAGCTTTTTCGGCCCAATCATTCGGAACCGCCCATTCTTTCCAGTGATGTTCATCCAACCCGCTGACGTTGAGTGTTGACGGTACAGCTACCTTTGCACCCAGACTGGCGAGCCTCTCGGCAAATTCGAGTCCTGCCTCACCGATGTAGACCGTGCTGTCGATGTGTGCGGCGCTGATGGACATCAACTCGGCCCCACCGGCAACTTCCGCCATGCGGACTACGATGGTCATCGCCATTTTTACGGCCGGACCCAAATTGCCATTCAGCATGGCTTGATCACGAGGGGTCAGCTTCAAGCTCATGCAACGACCTCGCTGTTACGCATGGCAAGGTAAACTCCGCACAGAATCAGCAAGCCTCCGGCCATCACACCGAGAGTGGGCACTTCTCCTAAAAAAATCAATGCCAAAATGGCGGCGCCGAACGGTTCTGCAAGAGTGATCACTGCGACTGAGGATGCGGGCAGGTACTTTAACACCCAGTTGTAAGTGGAATGTCCGATGAGTTGGGGAATGAGCGCAAGGGCAAGAATCCAGAAATACGTCCATTTCTGATAGCCAAGTGGAGTCTCGCCGGAAATGAACATAAAGGCAATAAGTGCGATGGCGGCGGCACTATACACAACAAAGATATATGGCACGAGGTCCAGCTTGGCCCGCAGGCGACGCCCGATCATCAAGTAGCCCGCTACAGTCAATGCGCCGAAGAGGGCGAGGAAGTTTCCGTAAATGGCCGACCCCGCCAGAAGGTCCGAGAGAGGCGGGCAGGCGATGGAAAGTCCATTTACTGTGCAAGAGTCGCTCACACCTACCAGGGCGCCTCCGGCCAGAGCAAGGGCCATTCCCATCCACACCCACCGTGAGGGAACTTCCTTCAAGAAGAATGGCGAGAGAAGAGCAACCCATAACGGCCCGGTGCTTACCAGCACAACGGATGCGACCACCGTCGTGAACTCGAGGGATGTGATCCATGATGCAAAATGGATGGCTAGAAAGAGTCCCGAGAGCGCGGCGAGAAACCAATCTCTGGTTGAGAGATTCTTGAGTTGGTCGCGATTGGCGCTGGAGGAAAACGCCGGTGGTAGAAGTATCGTGCTCGCAATGGTGAGTCGTATGGCTGCGATGACGAGCGATGGGGCGTCCTTCTGGGCGAGACGGATGAATATGCTCGCCGTCGAGACGGCAAGGAATGCGATAAAAACAGCGACGGCAATGCGTGATTTTGACATGGCTAAGTTGATGGATTGTAGATGGAAAATTCACAGAGGGCAAGAAGAAAAAACCTCCGAGTTTTGCTCGGAGGTTTTTTCAAAAGGTAGTTGGGTTATTCGCTAGGCACGATCATCCAGACTATGATGTAGGCGAGAATGCCCGGTACGCCGCCAGGGATGAGGGCGATCAGGAAGGCGAGGCGTATCCAGAAGGAACTGATCCCGAAGAAGTCCGCGAGCCCGCCACAAACACCGGCGATCATGCGGTTGCTCTTCGAGCGGCGTAAAGGTTGTTTTTGTGCTGTCATGGGAACCTCCAAGTTTCCGTTGATTTTACAACAGTCTCTACGAGGCGGGAACAAAAAAGATGCACAAATATCGGCTTTCTTCCCCGTAAAGGGCTGGTAGAATCTAATCGCAAAATTCGATCATCAGGAGAACCTTATGCGCCTTGTTCGTTTGTGTGTAATTTTGATTGCAGCCGCTCTGGGACTGTCCGCTTGTGGAAGTCCGTCGCCTGCCACCCAGCCTGTAACTGATAACACACCGATCCCCACAGTACGCGGTGAAGATCCCAAGATGACCAACATCCCATCTGGCGATATCATCATTTTTACGGATACAATCACCGGGATCTCATTGGATTACCCCGAAGGGTGGATCATGGATCAGGTTCGCGGTGGAACACGTTCGCCGAGTATTTACGTTTTTACGGATTATTTTCACATCCCCTCGCTGATGGATAATATCCCGGAAGACCAGACAGCGGTCTATTTGACCATCCTACAAATTAACCCAGAAATGACCCTTACCGCCTTGGTCGATAGCTATAAGCAGCAATGGGCAAAGGAAGGATCCACTATTGCGAGCGAAGAGAATTTGACCTTGAATAGCGGCCAGCCCGGTACGGCTTTCTACCTGGATTCCTACCTCGGGAAACCGTATTACTACCTCTTTACTGCGATAGGCGAAAGGCTTCTTTTTATTGAAGCGCTTGGGGACCTTACGCCTGTCCCAGCAATTGCGTTGACCGTGCGATGACTGTTATTTATTAGATAAATCTATAAAAATTGAGAATTATCTTGACTTTCCGAGAGAGACAGGTAAAATTCAGCCTAATTCACTAAGGAGATAGACATGGCTTTCGAACTTCCCAAACTTCCCTATGCGGTCGATGCGCTCGAGCCCCATATCGACGCACAGACCATGACCATTCATCATGGCAAGCATCATCAGGCATACGTCACCAATTTGAATGGTGCGATCGAAAAACATCCCGAGCTCGCCGGTAAGTCGCTGGAGGATATGCTCAAGGATCTGAATGCCGTCCCCGAAGATATTCGAATGGTTGTGCGCAATCATGGCGGCGGCACCTGGAATCACTCCATGTTCTGGGAGATCATGGCACCGAACGCTGGCGGCGCTCCTAAAGGCGAACTGGCGAAGGCGATCGATGCCGCTTTCGGCTCTTTCGACTCCTTCAAGGGCGACTTCGAAAAGGCAGCCAATGGCCGCTTCGGTTCCGGCTGGGCCTGGCTGGTGAAGAAAGGCAGCGGACTCGCGATCGTTTCCACGCCCAACCAGGACAACCCGATGTCGGATGGTATGACCCCTGTCATGGGCATCGACGTTTGGGAGCACGCCTACTACCTGAAATATCAGAATCGCCGCGCTGAGTATGTTACCAGTTGGTGGAACATCGTCAATTGGGATGCGGTTGCTGCGCGCTACAACGCGAAGTAATCACACACTTGCATCCGAGAAGAAGCCAGATATAATTGAGGTATCTGGCTTTTTCATTTCCAACAAGGAGAACCCCCATGACTCATATCATTACCAGCTTGTGCCTTCGCGATAGTGGCTGTGTGGAAGTATGCCCTGTCGAGTGTATCGTACCCGGCGTTCCGCAGGCCGAATACCCGTGGTACTACATCGATCCGTCCACCTGTATCGACTGTGGCGCTTGCGTGCCCGAATGTCCTTACAATGCCATTTTCCCGGAAGCCGACGTTCCCGCCGCTTACACGGCCAAGGGCGGAGAATTCATCTCCAAGATCGGCTTGAGCGGTCACTATGAAGGCACCAACCACCACAACGTGAAAGTTGTGCTCGAGACCGCCAAGCAGCTTTCCGCGGGCGAAACTGTGGACTTGACCGCCGACATCCAGCCAAACTATCAATACTTCGAAGCGGGTCCGGGCTATAAGGCCAACGATACCGACGAAGCCAAGGCAGCTCGCGGCTAATTTTCCCCGCCTCTTTTCTAACGTTCAGCCGGGTCCAAACGGACCCGGCTGATTTTTTTATCTTGTCGTTTACTCGCCTCGAACGGGACTGCCACACCAGTTGCATTCCGCGGTCGCCTCATCGAGCCAGTCCACATCATCGGCGCGGAGAGGGCCGCCGCAACCCGGACAGTGGGTCGGCAGGACGGGCTTTTTGGACGGCAATGGCGAAGCCGCTGTCCCGACGGAGGAAGCGGGGGTGTTTTTCTGCAACCACTGCGAAACTTCCTGCGCTTCGGCCGTCATGCCATGCTGGCCTAATTCATTCACGATGCGTTGACCTGCGCGCTCCAACTGCATTGTCATCCCCATGCGTTGTAAAGTGGCCAACCCTGTTTTGATGCTCTGATACCCGGCTGGCTTTTGCCCGGCCAGAATGTGAGCGCGTCCAGCCTGCAGGTACATTTGACCGGTCTTGGGATGCTGGCGCGCCTCGCCCGCACGGGCAAGTTTTTCGAACGTATCTGCTGCGGCCGCATAATTACCGGACGCCATCAATTCATGGGCGCGGCGCAGCATGGGCGGCACATCGGGACGCGCTGCTTGACGTAATGCACGACGAAGGGGTCTGCGAAACATGATGAATGCTCCTTTGGGAAAAAATTACTCGTCCAATAAGCTGACCGCGCCGACTTCTTCAAGCAATTCGCGGCTGCGCGGATCCTCGCTCACTTCGATGCGGCGGGCGAAAACAAGGAAGCCGGTGTGGGCCACCATTCGATCGGTAGGACGGAAACGGCTGGGCTCCGGTTTGTAGTAACGCAGGAGCATCTCTGCCACTTCGATGAAAGCGAAGCGCTGCAAGCGAAGCGCGAGTAAGACTTTTTCGACCTGATTCACGGTGGGGATCAGCGCGCAAAAATATCCGCCCGGTTTGAGAGAGTTGCGCACCTGACCTATGTAATCATAGGGATTGGGGACATCGAGAAAGAAGGCGTCCGCATCGGTTTCTTCCACCCCTTCGGCAATGTCGCGCAGTTTGAAGTCTACGCGCGATTCGAGCCCGACCCGGGTCAGGTTTTTTCGAGCGAGGTTTTGGAAATCCTGACGCTGTTCGTAAGAGATGACCTTGCCATCCGGCCCGATCGAGTGGGCGAGCGCGATCGTCATGGAACCGGAGCCGGTGCCGGCTTCGATCACGCGCTGACCGGGGCCGATGCTCATCGTAACGAGGATGAACCCGATATCTTTCGGGTAGAGGATCTGCGTATTGCGCGGAAGCTCGTTGAGCAGATCGGCGAGTGACGGTTGGAGGAGGAAGAATGGCGCCCCAATATGGCTGAACACCTGTGTGCCGTAGGAAAGGCCGATCAGGTCGTTGTGTTTGAGCACGCCGCGATGGGTTTGCAGTTCACCATCTGGGACAAGGGTGAAGATGAAATGTTTGTGGCGCAAGCCGACCAACTGAACAACGTCGCCGGCGGTGGCGCGGGTGGAGGAAGGGTTCCAAGGCATTTGATTATCTTATCACGGTCTTTGTGGATTCGGATTCGGCAGGGGAAGTTAGCGGTGCGATTGGGGTGCTGGCTGGCAGCAAGCTTTGGTGCTCCGCCAGGAAACGGTTTTGCTGGTGGATGATGAGTGCAAGGAAGATCAAGGCCAGTGCGCCCAGACCAAAGGCTGAGAAGTTACCAAGGGAAACGATCCATTCGGCGCCAGGCTGGCCTTCGGCGATTGGTCCGAATCCGTTGAAGATGCTGAAGGTGTTCCAAGTGCCATGCAAGAATATTGCCATGGCATAAACACCCAATAATTTCAACCATTTGTG
>CAYNQA010000187.1:0-6488 GCA_964399225.1 uncultured Anaerolineaceae bacterium | reverse complement strand
TAATCAAAACTCACATCGAACACTTTGGCGGAGTGGGTCAGCGCGCCGACGGAGATGAAGTCCACGCCTGTTTCGGCGATCCGTCGCACCGTCTCCAGCGTGACGTTGCCCGAGGCCTCCAGCTTGGCGCGCCTATTTGTCAGGTGCACGGCTTCAGCCATCATCTCAACCGACATGTTATCAAGCAGGATTCTTTCGACGCCCAAACTTAGTGCGACCTTTACATCGTCCAGCGTTCGGGTCTCGACTTCGATCGGGAGTCCGCTATCGAACGCGCGCGCCCGCCGAACAGCTTCTTCAATTCCACCCGCGTAGTCGATGTGATTATCCTTGATCAGGATCATGTCGTACAGGCCAATGCGATGATTCCCGCCGCCGCCGAGTTTGACGGCCAACTTGTCCACGAGGCGCAGACCTGGCGCGGTCTTGCGCGTGTCGATGATGACGGCGCGCGTGCCCGCAACCGCGTCCACGAATTGGCGCGTCAGCGTGGCGATGCCAGACATCCGCCCGAGGAAGTTGAGCGCCGTCCGTTCGGCGGTGAGCAGGCTCGAGGTCCGACCAGAGACGAGGGCGAGGATCCCGCCGCGGGCGACGCGTGAACCGTCGGCCACTTGGGCGCGGAAATCCACGGAGGAGTCCAACAGTTCGTAGGCGGCGCGAGCGACGTCGAGTCCCGCGATGATGCCATCCTGCTTGGCGATGATCTGGCCGCGCATGGTCGCTTCGGGCGGGACGATGGCGTTGACCGTTGCGTCGCCTGTGCCAATGTCTTCGGCGAGGGCGCGTTTGATCGAGTCTAGAATTTCAGTGGGAAGCATACGATGATTATACCGATAAAAAAACGGCCTGACTTTCGCCAGGCCGTGGAAGTTATGCTTGCTGATTTGCTGTGACGGGTTTTGGTTTATCTGCCAATCGCAGACCGAAGAAGACCGCAATGAAATATGCAACATAGGCGAGCATTTCGGTGAGCGAGGGATTGCCGTTATAACCAAAGAGGGCTTTGAGCAAAAGACCAAAGGTGGAGTCTTCGTTGATGAAGGCGTTGACATCCCAGACGTGCTCAATGACTGCGGGGATCCAGCCGATCTCGTTGAACTCGTGCACGCCGTGGGCGACGAGGCCTGCCGCGAACAGGATGAGCAGGAAGCCCGTCACCTGGAAGAAGCGGCGCAGGTCGAGGCGGATGATGGCGGCGAAGATCGACCAGCCGAGCAGGATGGATGTGCCGAGGCCGAGGATCGCGCCGACGATGGTCTGCACCGCATCGGTGGCGAAGACGGAGGCGGTGAGGAACAGGGCGAGTTCGATGCCTTCGCGCAGGATGGCGAAGAAGGCCACGAAGAAGACCGCGCGCTTGCCAGCGCCGAACGCGGCCTTGTGGACTTCGGATTCGATCTCGCTCTTGAGGGTGCGCGCGGTGCGGCTCATCCAGAAGATCATCCAGGTGAGCAGCGCGGCGGCGAGGATCATGGTGAGGCCCTCGAAGATCTGTTCGGCCGCGCCTTCAAAGGACAGGCCGAGGTTGGTGAGCAGGACGCCGCCCAAAATGCTGAGCGCGACCGCGGCGAACGTCCCCATCCAGACGGTGGGGATTAATTCCGTGCGGCGCATTTGTCGCAACGCGCCGAGGACGATGCCGATGATAAGAGCGGCTTCGATGCCTTCGCGCAGGGAGAGCAGGTAACTTGGGAGCATGGACACCTCGTGGGTGGAAAGGATAGGGTACTAAAATCAGCCTTTTTCAGGCTGATTTATCTTGAAAATTCTATCATGGGGTATGGGGAGTTGCCAAGATATTTATCACATTTTTCATAAATATTTGTCATCACGGATTTGGGACGAAATGTGAACTTTGCGTAGCACCAATGTTCGCCTGCTTGCCTTGCTGTTTCATATATTTTCGCAAATGGGCAATAATTTTTGAATTGCCCTCCATATCAAAATGGTTATAATGACCGTCCCATGGCAATCGACCGTTTTGGACGTAACATCAACTACCTGCGTATCAGCCTCACCGACCACTGCAATCTACGGTGCATCTACTGCATGCCCGAAGACCAGACCTTCCGCCCCAATGCGGAACTCATGCAGGATGATGAGGTGCTGCTCCTCACGCGCCTGTTCGCCTCGCTCGGGTTTCACAAGATCCGTTTGACGGGAGGCGAGCCGACCGTCCGCGCGCATATTGTGGACCTCGTGCGCGGTATCGCCCACACGGAGGGCATCCGCTCGGTCTCGATGACCACGAACGGGGTCCTGTTGGGCAAGCTGGCCCAACCCCTGGCGGAGGCCGGGCTTCAACGGGTCAACATTTCCATCGACACGCTCAACCCGGAAAAGTTCAAGCGTCTCACCCGCTGGGGCAAGCTCGAGGATGTCTGGAACGGTATCGAGGCCGCCGAAGCCGCCGGGCTGACCCCGGTCAAGCTCAACGCGGTGGTGGTGCGCGGTTACAACGAGGAGGATGTGGTGGATCTCGCCCGCCTCACGCTCCACCGCCCGTGGCAGATGCGCTTCATCGAGATGATGCCCTTCGCCGGCGTCACCGATGTGCAGACCGGGAGCGTGGTTACCGCTTTGGAGATCCAGGAGCGCATCGAAGATTCGCTTGGAGACTTGCAGGTTGCCAACAATGGCAATCTCGACGGCGAAGCCCGCATTTTCAAATTGCCCGGCGCCAAAGGTGAAGTGGGCTTCATCTCTTCGGTCACGGTGCCGTTCTGTTCGGCTTGCAACCGTGCCCGTCTCACTGCCGATGGGCGCTTGCGTCTCTGCCTCCTGCGCGAAAAAGAAGTGGATCTGCTCACTCCCCTGCGCGCCGGCGCTACTCTCGATGACCTGCGCCAGATCATCATCAATGGTGTATGGGAAAAACCCTGGGGCCATGGCCTCGCCGACGGTGTCATCCCTCTCAATCGCGCTATGAACGAGATCGGGGGCTAAGTCGGACTCCAAAATCTCCAGATTTTGGAAATGACAAACCTTACCAACCAACGTCTGGAGACGTTAGACTCTGGAAAACCATGCTTTCACCCAACGGAATCAAATCCATCCTCTTCGATCTCGACGGAACGCTCCGTCATCATATCCCTGAAGGCAGTGATCTCTTCACCGATCATGCCGTCGCTCTCGGCCTCTCGATCCATGAGGAAGACCGCCTGCGCGCAAAGCGCTGGGAACATTATTACTTTGCCAACTCTCCCGAACTCCGCGCAGATATGGCTCTCTTCAAAGACGAGAAATTCTGGACTGCCTTCGGTAAACGCAGGTTGACCGCGCTCGGGTGTTCGCCAGAACAGGCTGAGCAACTTGCGCCTAAACTCTCTGCGCACATGCGCGAGAATTACAAGCCGCAGGTTCATGTCCCGCCCGAGTCGCGTACGCTTCTGGCCGACCTCAAAGCGGCCGGCTTCACCCTTGGCGTGGTCTCGAACCGTGACGAGGTTTTCAACGACGAACTGAAGAACCTCGGCCTTGCCGATTCGTTCCATTTCACTCTGGCTGGGGGCGAAGTGCAATCGTACAAACCGGAGCCTGGTATCTTCGAAGAAGCCTTGCGCCGCGCCGGGACATCCGCCGCAGAGACGATGTACATCGGCGACAACTATTTTGCCGATATCGTCGGCTCGCGTCGCGCCGGACTCCATCCGGTCCTCTACGACCCAAGCGGACTCTTCCCCGATGCCGAATGCCCGGTCATCCGTTCGTTCGATCAACTACCTCACCTGCTAAAATAAACCTGAATTAGAAACCCGTTTTCTTTATTCGCGAAGAAAACGGGTTTTTCAGAACAAGGAGAATCTCATGGCCTGGGAACGAAAACTCATGCGCACGGTACGTGTCCGCAATACACAGGCACGCGGCGTGCTGGCCCAACTGCTCACCGCCATCTCGGAAGCGGGAGGCAACATTGGCGGAATCGAAATGCTCACCGAGACTTCGCAAAACGTGGTGCGCGACATCACCGTTTATGCCGAGGACGAGGCGCATATCGAGCGCATCCTCGACGCAATGCGCACCAACGAAGGGACCAAGGTGCTGCAGGTGCGCGACGAAGTGCTGGAACTGCACCAAAAAGGCAAGATCGCCATCCGTTCACGTTTCCCCATTGATTCATTGTCCACGTTGCGGCGCGTTTACACGCCCGGCGTTGCCGACGTGTGCCGAAAGATCGCAGCCGATCCCTCCCTCGCGTGGACATACACCAGCATCAGCCACATGGTGGCCATCGTCACCGATGGGACGGCGGTGCTTGGCCTCGGCGATATCGGTCCGCTGGCGGGCATGCCCGTGATGGAAGGCAAGGCCATGCTGATGGAGACCTTGGTGGGGCTTTCCGGCGTGCCGATCCTGTTGAATACCAAAGACCCGGATGAGATCATTGCCACGGTAAAAGCGATCTCACCGGGGTTTGCCGCGATCCAACTCGAGGATATTTCTGCCCCGCGCTGTTTTGAGATCGAGGAAAAATTGCAGGCATCGCTCGATATTCCGGTGATGCACGATGACCAGCATGGCACGGCAGTTGTCTCCACGGCGGCGTTGCTGGTGGCCGCGCGCGAAACCAAACGCGATTTGAGTAAAGCCGTCATCGGTCAGATCGGGTTGGGGGCGGCGGGCAATGCGATCGGCAAGATGCTCATGCGCTTGACCGGCAACCCGGTCCACGGGGCGGATCTCTCCCGCGATGCAGTGACCCGCTTCGAAGCGGCGGGCGGACGCGGGTCCACGCTGAACGACATTATGGCAGAGTGTGACATCGTCATCGCCACCACCGGCGCAGCGGGTTTGATCAAGCCAGAGAAGGTGCGCAAGGGGCAGATCATCCTTGCGTTGTCGAATCCCAACGCGGAGATCGATCCGGATACGGCGCTGGCGGCGGGAGCTGCCTTCGCGGCAGATGGAAAGTCGGTGAACAATGTGCTGGGTTTCCCCGGCATTTTCCGCGGCGCCGTGGACGCGCATGCCCCGCGCATCACTCACGAAATGCTGGTGGCCGCCGCCGAAACGATCGCGTCGATGACGCCGCCCGGCGAGCTGGTGCCCAGCCCGCTCGACAAGAAGGTGCATCGAGCCGTGGCGCGCGCGGTCGCAGAAACGGCGATCAAGCAGGGTCTGGCGCGCGCAGAGTATGTGCCGTATGTTGAGGATTAGGGGATAAGAGAGTAGAGAGTAGAGAATGGTCAGGGCGACTCAAGCGAGTCGCCCTGTTGATTTTGGTTTCCGATCTGCGCCCCTGTCCCGGGTCAGTTCTTGTGCAGGAATTCTTTCAATGTAATACCGAGTCTCGTGACGCCTTCGCGGATCGTGTCCGGCGCGGAGTAGGAGAAGTTGATGCGCATTGTGTTTGCGCCGCCTCCGTTCGGGTGGAAGGAAGCACCGGGCACAAAAGCCACTTTGCGTTGGATCGCCACCTTGAGAACTTCGGCGGCATCGGTGCCTTCGGGCATGATGCCCCACAGGAACATACCGCCTTGCGGATGGGTCCAGCGCATTTCTGACGGGAAAACCTCTTCCATCATTTCCATCATCACATCGCGGCGTTCTTTGTAAACCTGGCGGATCACTTTAACGTGATCATCGAGGAAGCCGCCCTTGGCCACTTCGTGGGCAACGTATTGATTGAAGGAGGAGGTATGCAGGTCGGCGGCTTGCTTGGTCATGACCAGGCGCCGGATCACTTCCGGAGGCGCCACAACCCAGGCCAGGCGCAATCCGGGCGCAAGCAGTTTCGAGAAGGTGCTCAGGTAGATGACGTTGCCGCTGTAATGACCGCCATTTGGTCCGCGCATTTTGCTGTCGAGGTACACCACGGAGGGCAGATGTTCACCTTCGTAGCGAAGTTGGCCATACGGATCGTCCTCCACGATCGGGACGCCGTACTTATCGGCCAGTTCGACAAGCTTTTGCCGGCGTTCAAGGCTGAGCGTGGATCCGCTTGGGTTTTGGAAGTTGGGCAGAACATAGATGAACTTGGGGCCTTTTCGCAGGGCTTCTTCGAGTTCATCCACGATCATGCCGTTCTCATCCGCAGGGACGGAGATGTACTGGGCACCGTAGGCATTCCATGCCTGAAGCGCACCAAGATAGGTGGGCGACTCGACCACAATGTAATCGCCGCGGTTGACGAACAGGCGCCCGATAAAGTCGAGGGCTTGCTGTGAACCGGATGTGATCAGGATATTCTCCGGGGTCAACTCCACGGCGTAGCGGCTGGTGTGCCGGGCGATCATTTCGCGCAGAGGGCGGTAGCCTTCAGTGGTGCTGTATTGCAGGGCTTGCGCTCCGTGCTGGGCAAGAACTGTGTTGCAGGCTTCCTGAAATTCCTTGACTGGGAAAACTTCGGGAGCCGGCAGGCCGCCGCCAAAGGAGATGATGTCGGGCTGTTCGGTGAGTTTGAGCAGTTCACGGATGACGGAACTGCCCATTTTTTGGGTGCGATGAGCATAGCGATACTCCCAGGGTGTTTGCATTCGTTCTCC
>CAYNQA010000186.1:0-6544 GCA_964399225.1 uncultured Anaerolineaceae bacterium | reverse complement strand
GGGGATGATCATCAACAAGGATGGCACCTGGTCCTCGTATAACGGAATTTACACTCTGGCGCGCGGCACCTACAAGATCGAGGGCGATCTCTTCATCGAAACCTCCAATGACAGCGACGGCGCCTGCCCGACCCCGATGAACTTCAAATACACCGTCAGCGGCGATCAGATGACCTTCAACTACACCGACGACCCGTCCAATGATTCGTGCGCCGGACGCGTGGAAAACTTCAACGGCGTGACGTACAACATCTCGAAGTAAAAACGCTCAAAAACAAAACGGGCAGGAGTTCTCTCCTGCCCGTTGTCCATTTAATCCAGCAACGCTTCGATGGTGTTATTGTTCTCTGCCAGCCGTTCGGCCATTTGGCGCGCCAGCCATTCGTGCAGGGCGGCGGCAGTTACCGGAGACTCCGCTTCCATGCGGTTGAGCGCATCGGATGTCAGGCGATAAAGTACGCTGCGCTGGGCAGTGATCACGTCTGCGGTGCGCGGGGAGCGGAGGTACATGGCGATCTCGCCGACCACCGTCCCGCCGCGCAGGCTGCGCAAGCGGATCACCTCGCCATCCGGCGTTTCGATCTGCACGTTGATGCGGCCCGACTCGATGAAGTACATCGAATCAGAAGGGTCGCCGCGGCGCATGACAGTGACGTTCGCTTCGGCATCCTCGCGTTCAAGGTATTGAAAGATGCCATCGACCAGTTCGGGATGAGGGAAGGTGCGTTTCAATTGCGATTGCAGGGTGGTGGAGATGAACTCGGTCGAGGCCTCGTGACGCATCAACAACATGTTCTCGCACCACTCCATGCCGAAATCGAGCGAGGGGAAGAACTGCACCCGCTGGTCGCCCATGAAGCCGCCCTGCTCCATTTGATGGCGGATCGGTTTGGCCACCTGGGTCAACACCAGATAGATATCGTGGAAGTCCGCCAGTTGGCGCATGCGCACAAAAGAGGAGACCGCCGACGAGTCCAGGCTGTGGACGCGGTGGAAGTCGAGGATGATGTAATGTTCGCGATGCGTCTTGTCTTCAAGGATCTCCCGCACGCGGCTCAACACACCGTTGGCCGTTCCAAAGAACAGATATCCCTGCAGGCGGAAGATGTGGATCCCCTGTCCCCGTTTTTGCAGGATCTCGCGCTGAAGCGGAGGGCGCTCCACCTTGCTGTGATACACCAGTCCGTTGAGCGTATCGCGCACCGTGGCGATGCGCGCATATTTGAACACGAACAAAACCGTGGCGAGCGCGATCCCCACGCCCACCCCCTCGAGGAAGCCCACGCCCGCGATCACAAAGAGGATCACCCAGACCAGAGCATAATCAGTGAGAGGAAGTTTCTTGCGCGCATCGTAAACCCAGTCTGCGAGGAAGGAGAAACCGAGCATCAGCAACATGCCGCGCAAAAAGAGCACGGGCAGGTAACTGATGAAACCGCCGCCCGTCACCAGCACAAGCCCACAGATCACGGCAATGGTGATGCTCACCGTGCGAGTCTTTGCCTCCATGCGGAAGGCCAGCGATGTGCCGCCCAGCATGTGATATCCAACCGGCCCGCCGCCAATCCCCGCCAGCAGATTCGAAAGGCCCGTCACGCGCAGTTCACGGTTCAGGTCCATGTCACGTTTAGCCACCAGTTCCAGCGCGGAGGCGTTCAACAAAAATGCGATCAAGCTGACGATGGGAATGGCGATGAATTTGTCGGTTTGAGCAAAGAGAACATTCCAATCCACCTGCGTAAAGTGCGTTGGCAGGAATGGCTGCCACAAACCACCGGACGGGAAGGGTTCCAAAAGCAGGCCGGCAGCGCGCGCCTGTTCGATCGAGAGTCCCTGCGCAAAGATTAAGGCGTAGAAAAGCGCCACACCGCCAAGAACGACCGCAGGCCAGATCAGGAAGTGATTGAAGCGCCGCAAGATAAGCAGGACAACCACCGCAAAGATCGTGACCGGCGCCCAGCGCAATACCATTTCTGTGTCAAACAGTGATGAGAGCACATCGAGGCCAAGAGGCTGGCCCAATGTCCCTTCGAGTGAGCCGCGCACGATCAGCCAGCCCGTGCCGGCCAAAAACCCGCCAATGACCGGAAAGGGGATGAAGCGCACAAGGTTGCCGAGTTTGAATTGCCCGATCAGGTAAAAGATGACGCCCGTTGTCAACGAGGACAGGATGATCGCCGCCACCAGCGTGTAATACATCCGCTCGGGTTCCGTTCCCCCGGACATGGCGGTCACGATGCTCGCCGCCCCCACAGCGACCAACGCGCCGGGGCTATCCTGCGCCACGATCGTCACACCGGGCAGGGAGCTGAGTGCAGAGACGACGATGCTCATCACCAGCGCGCTGAAAAGAAACAGCCCGATTCCCCGCGAGAGGAAGGGCGCAAGTTCACCGGAAAAGATCAGCGTGGCGATCGAAATGCTGACGGTAAGGATGATGACCCCCACCACCAACCCGGCCGTGATGCCGCGCACGATCGTCTGCGAATCGGCTCTGGACGATAAATTTGTTTTGTTCATCGGGAATTCCTTTGGCGTGGAATTTTCAACGGAAAGATCGGGCAGATTGTATCACCGCACCTCAAACGATGCGGTCTTCGATCTCCCAGACGTGATCGAGCACATGCCACGCGACGCGCCGGACAAAATAACGCGGCGGCCACATCGCGCCTCCACGCGGACCCTGAGCGGGCACGCCGTCGCGGATGGCCGCTTCCAACGCGCGCAACATATCCTCGCGCACGGCACGGAGAGTCTCTGCGGTGGTTTTGCCCGCTTGCGGTTTTTGTTTCCAGGCGAGGCGCTTTAAATATTCCAGGTCGGCTTCGAGCACGTGATGCACGATCGCATCCAATTCGCGCCCGCCCCCGCGCGGACCTTTACGAAGCTCACGCCCGCCGGCTCGCTGCGCCGCATCATCGAAGACCTGCCAGGAAGCCTGCAAAATGCCGCGCCAGAGTTTTGCTTCGCTGGCCGTCACCGCATCCCGGTCGGTATCGAGAATGATGGCAGGCGCGCCAAAATCGGTGGTGGCATTGCCCTGTACTCGTTCCGTCACATTCAGGTCTGAAAGGCTCGCTGGCAATTGGAACTTGATCCCCGCAACCTGCATAACCTTCGCATAGCGATGTGCCGAATCCAACAGCGACTGCAAGGCCGCGTCCCCGTCGCGACCCGAGCGGCACCAACCCGGCCACGCGGGCACCAAGGCCAGCGTCCGTTTGGATGCGGATTCGAGAACAACAGAGATCGGTTTCATGGGCACACCTGTCGAAAGAGATGGGCCGGGATTATAGCACCGCGTCTGCGTTGGTCATGCTACAATCGTGTTGAATACGAGGAGACCGCATGAAAAAATTTGTGGCCGTTGCCGGGAACATCGGCGTGGGAAAGTCCACGCTCGTGCGCATGTTGTGCGCCAAACTCGGTTGGGAACCGTTCTATGAACCTGTCACCGAGAATCCCTACCTTGCCGATTTTTATCGCAACATGAATGAGTGGGCATTTCACTCGCAGGTCTTTTTTCTCACGCACCGCCTCAAGGCGCACGATGAACTGGCCCGCTACCCTTCTTCCGTGATCCAGGACCGCAGTGTGTATGAGGATGCCGAGATCTTCGCGCAGAATCTTTACATCGCGGGCAACATCCAGGAGCGCGACTATCGCACCTATCGCGATCTGTACGAGACGATGCTGCGCTTCCTTCCCCACCCGGACCTTGTCATCTATTTGCGGGCATCCTCCACCACCCTGCTCAACCGCATCGCCCGCCGTGGACGGGATTACGAACGCACCATCACCCCTGAATACATCGGCAGTCTCAACCGCCTGTACGAGAATTGGCTGTCCACATTCACCTTGTGCCCGGTCCTGACCGTGCCCGGCGATGACCTGGATTTCGTAGCCCACCCCGGCCACTTGAACCTGATCGTGGAAAAAATGCAGGAGAAATTAACCGGCCGCGAAGAGGTGGTCTTTGCCCCCGAGGAAGTGGCAAAGGCTGCGGAGGATTAGCGAACAAAAAACAGGTTTCTTCACGAAACCTGTTTTTTTGTTCATTTGAAGATCTCCAGCCATTTACTCCATATTTCGATCAGCCAGAGTTCCTCGCCCTCGCCGGGGAAGGAATTCCAGTATTCCGGGTTCCACACATCCAGGCCGCCTTGCTCGCACTCGGCCAGTACAAATTCGAGCGGGGCATTATCGGGCAGCAGGCATATCTCCGCAGAGGGGCCGCTCGGGTCCGGAGGCAGGATGCCGCTGGTCAGGCTGTTTGGCAGGCCCGGCGTGGGGAAACAACGATTCAACCAGGAGCCATATCCGTCGGTATAACGGCAGTACGAAATATCCAGCGATTTGACAGCAGGGTAAGTGAATGCATCTGCAATGGTGTAATTGCTTGCCTTTACCAGGCGAACCGTGTCCCCGGCATCGCTGAGGAAGAAGCCGGTATCGGATGCATAGAAAACGGCGATCTCGCCCGGCTGGAGGGTTCGGCTCGGCAGGCTGAAGCCGTTCTTGATCTCGTTTCCGGCAGCGTCCTGCTCGTAATCGTCGAGCTTGTATTGGCTGAGGTTGACAGGCACCTGTCCCGCGTTGACGATCTCCACGAACTCATCGAGATTATTGACCTGCCCGTCATTATTCCAATCATGCCCGGGCCGGGCAACGAACTCATTCAATACCAGGACAGGAGCAGGTTGAGCCAGCGGGGTGGGGGTACGGGTGGGTGTATTGGTCGGGCGCGGCGTGGCAGTTACATTAAAAGCCCAGTTCTCATGCTTGGGTGTGCCTTTGATCAGGTTGCCGTTGGCATCCTTGCCCCAACGGGGTTCGGCGCCGGTATGAGTGAACCAGCCTGTGTCTTCGTTGTTATACACTTCCTTGCGTTCCATACTCCCAAAGGTGGAGCTGTTTCCGGCCGGCCATGGGTTGGATGCGGATGGTGTGCGGTTGATGAATGTCTGCTGGTTGGCTACATCGGCAACCGAAGTGATCAGGTTTTCTGTGGATGGCTTACAGTTGTTGACGGAAATATTATAGGGCGTGCAAAGGATCAGCATCTCACCGCTATTGCTCAACTGCGAGGAGTGCGACGTGCCGCCATGGGTGTAGGTCTTTTGATAAATGAAGTCAGCGGTGATATCAGAAACGACATCGTCATCGCCGCGTTCCATGAGGAAGTATTGTCCCTTGGGAATCACTCCGCTAAGCGGGATGATGGCATAGACCTGATCGGCCGAGCCGCTGCGGAATGAACGGATCTGCCAGCCGGTCAGGTCCACATCGTGGTTGGTCAGATTCAAGAGCTCGATCCACTCATCTTCGGCATTTGCCAGCGTGCCCATCCATGCCACCTCGCTGATCACCACCTCGCGTTCAGAGATCTGGGTGGGGGTGACGGTGCGGGTGGGTGACGGGGTCACGGTCGAAGTGTTCGTGGGGGTGAGGGTGATCGTCCGGGTTGGGGTGGGGGTGTTGGTAATGCCATATCCCCAGTTATCCAAACCCGGTGTTCCGTGAATGATATTGCCGGCAATATCATGTTTGGTCCAGAAAGCGGCATTTGCGCTTGTGATCCATGAACCATCGCCTTCTGTAACCACCCCGCTGTTTTCCATGCGTTCCATCGTCCCGTGCAACAAAGCCGTGGTTAACGTGCCGGCCGGCCACACCCCTCCATCTCCGTTGGCCGAATCGATGAAGGAATTGCTCGAATCGCGCAGGAACAAGGTCTCACCAGTATCTGCCAGCAAGGTAGCGCTGCTGAACTGATAAGAAGCAGTGATAACATCATTCGAGAATACAGCCCCATTGGATAAAAGAAAATATTGGCCGTCGGCAATGGAATACCCCGGCGGAATCGTGATCGACGGGGAACCGTCTGAAGCAACGATCTTCCAATTGCTTAGGTCCACCAGGCCGACGCCGCCGGGCGGGTTGTAAAGTTCGATCCACTCATGAGAAGAGGATGCCAGCGTTCCCATCCAGGCCACTTCCGTGATGATCACGGAGCGGATGGGTGAAGCCGTGGCAGTGTGCGTATTGGTAGGTGTAGAACCAAGGGTAATGCACGTGCCGGTAAAGTCCACATTGTCGATGCGCCAGGTGCCGCTGCTGGAATCTGCTGAATACCCATACAGTCTAAACACCACCGAAGTTTTGTCATTGAACGATACGTCCGAGCTGAAATCGTAGATGTATAACAATTCGCCGGTGGTTACCGTTCTTGTATCGTACACAACGAAAGGCGCGCCATCAATACTGTATTGAAGCTGGTATTCTTTTGGGCCGGAATCAGATCGATTGGTATAGAAGGTTAAACCAAGCCCAGTTCGCCCCAATGTGCTGATTGAGAATTCTAAATAATCTGTTGCTCCGATTGTGGCTGTTGTAGGCCACCCACTTGAAGTAAAAGCGGGAGGCGTGAGCATGCCTGAAGAAATGTAAGGGCTTGCTGCTACCGTTACACCAGCGCCTTGGGTGAACACGCCGGTGCCGACAGACGGTAAAGTTGTATTATCAAAGGTCCATTGCGTGATCG
>CAYNQA010000185.1:0-6596 GCA_964399225.1 uncultured Anaerolineaceae bacterium | reverse complement strand
CAGAGATGACCTGGTATTCGCCCGGCTCGATGCGCTCGGCGGTGAGCAATGCAACTGCGCCGTCGATGATTTTTTGGATTTCCTCGTCGCTGTATCGCACATCTTCCCACCCCCCGGTCGCCGCCTTGCTCTTGAAATTGAAGCGCACGCCGCCGTCCTGCCCGGCAACAAAAACGATCACGTACATGATCGTGCGCAAGACATGTTGCGCCACATCGGTGTTGCGATTGGCGAAGACGGAGAACTCGTTCAACTCGCGATAAATGATCTGACAATTGACGATGCGGGAGTCCATGGCCTTTGCGCGCCGATGCAGCTCCCGAACCCGGTCCAACTTCTCCTGCACGCTCAGCGTGGACGGGTCAACCTGCGCGGTCGTTGCAAAGTCACCGCGACGGGTGGGCGCTTCGGGCTGTGCATACTTCGCGAACGAGATGCCGCTGACCAATTCCTGCGCCGCCTTGCGGACCTCATCCCGGTCGAAGCCCGGCACAGCGCGTTCACGCATGACCAGGCCATCGAAAGCGGAGAGCACCGTGCCGGCCTGCGGCGGTCTCTCGGTGACGCGCTCCTCGCGGTTGTTGACCACGATCTCGAGGTTGTTATTCCCCGAGAGGAAGGCCGAAAAGTACGGCGCGCGCTCCTGTCCACGTGCGACAATATCCGGCAAGGCGCCGCGCAGGTCGGCCATGCCGGGAAGCAATTTCAGATCGGTCATGTAGGACTCCTGAGTGCAGGGATGGGAATTGGGACAGTATAGCCCCAAACCCCCAAAAAGGCATTCCCTCCGTGGAGGGGTTCTTGAGATGGCAGACGATTGGGGCGGACCTAGATGTCCGCCCCCAAGCAGGCAGGCCTGAGCCTACGATCATTACGATGGTTTCAACGAGCGGAACCCCTCCCCCAATGCCTCGTGCGCCACGCCAACCACCATGAACGCGCGCGGGTCCGCCTCGTGGACAATGGCCTTGATCTGTGCGATCTCGGCGCGGCTGACCACCACATACAGCACGGGACGTTCCTCGCCCGTGTAAGCGCCTGTCCCAGCCAGGTAGGTGACGCCGCGTTCCATCTCGGTCAGGATCTGGTCGGCGATCTCCTGCGGCTTGGCAGTGACGATCATCGCCGTGCGCACGGTGCCGCCGCCCTCGAGGGTGGTCTCGGCCACCAGGCCGCTGACGTAGAGGGTGATGATGGCATAGAGCGCCTCCTTCCAGCCGAAGACAAATCCCGCTGAGAGGATGACCACCGAATCAACCATCAAGTAACTTTGCGTCATGGGCGTGCCGCGCCAATGGTTGAGGATACGCGCGAGGATGTCCGACCCGCCCGAGGTCCCGCGCGCGCGATAGACGAGGCCGTAACCCACGCCCGCGACAACGGCGCCATAAAGCGAGTTGATGAAAATATCTGCGCCTTCCAACCCGTGTTTTGGAAAGAAGGGCAGCAGTTCGAGCAGGTCCACGGCGAGGGAATAGGTCACGATGGCCGTTGCCGTCCGCGCGGCAAAGCGGCGCCCGCCGAGGAAACGCCAGCCAAGCAGGAAGAGGGGAATGTTGCCGATCAGCACCATTAAACCGATCGGCCAATTGGTGTAGTGATTGATCAATTGCGAAATGCCGCTCACGCCGCCCGAGGCAAGGTTTGCCGGAACAAGGAAAAGCTGCAACGCAACTGCCTGCATCAACGAACCGAGCAGGATGAGCGAAAAGTCGCGGATCTGGGGCCAGAGTTTTTTGAGGGAATTCATACGCGGGATTATAACGTGCCATTTCCCCGTCACAAACAAAATCGTTCACCATGGAAATCATGGAGAACGTCTGAAAGGTAGTTCCTTGTGTCTTTGTGTTTTGTTTTTCAGGCACACGTTGAGCCAATCCCTGTGAACTCTGTGTCCTCCGTGGTGAAATAAAAAAAACCTCTCCCAATCATGGGAGAGGTTCGGGGGCCTTACTTGATCTCGTACGTCACGCTGACCGAAGCGGTGATGGTCAACTGACCAGGCTGGATCGGCACGGCCGAAACTTCGGCGCCGCCGCCACCGCCCTTGCCGTACATGTCATAGACCGGGTACGGGGACGAGTCGTAGAACGAGATGGTGGTGATTTCGCCGAGCGTGACACCAGCGGTGTTGGCCAATTCCTCGGCCTGTTCCTTGGCGCTCTTCACGGCCAGGTCGCGCGCTTCCTTGGCGGCCGCGGTCTTGTCGGCAATGTCGAACTGGATGCTGTTGACCGTGTTGGCGCCGGCGGTGATCACGCTGTCGAGCAGGTCGCCGAGCTTGGCCAGATCGCGCACGGTCACGAAGACGGTGTTATCCACAACATACTTCATGTCGAGCGGCATGCCATCGGGGCCGTAGTTCTGCGAGGGCCAGATGCTGAAGTTGGTGGTGCGAATGTCCTTCGCGTCCACGCCCATTTTCTTCAGGGCGGCAATGACCTTCTCGGTCTGGTTGTTGTTCTCGGCCACGGCTTCCGAAGCGGTCGCCATTTCAGTGTGCACGCCGAGGTAAATGTAGGCTATATCGGGGGTCAGGTTGACCTGACCGATGCCGGTCACGTTCAGGGTGCGCGGCGTCTCGCTGGAAGCGGGCACGATCGCAGCCGGGCCGCAGGCGCTCAGCACCACGGCAACCAGCAAGAGGACAGAAACGAGCAGAGTTTTAGTACGCATGATGTTCTCCTTTTGTATGTGCGTAATTGTAAGTCCTTCTCAAGACGCCGCGGGTTGCAAAAAGTTCCCGCCGAATCTTGAGTTTTTCACCCTTTGCCTGTAAAATTCTGATACATTTGTTCTAACTGTTCTGCTTGTCATTGCGAGCCCGAAGGGCGAAGCAATCTCCTCGCCTTCAAGGGGATTGCTTCGTCGCAAAAACGCTCCTCGCAAAGACGGAAAACTGTAATGCCCATCAACTTTCAAGAAGTCTACGCACGCATACAGGAGATCGGACAGGGCGCCCGCGAGCGAAAGGCGACCCTCGACGAACGCCGCGCACTGGCCCGCAACCTGCTGGCCGCTTACTCGTCGGAGTTGGAGGCGCTGCGCCGCAAGGTGGACTCGGCCCGGCAGGCCGACCAGAACGTCCGATGCGCTGTCCCGCTCGCGGAGGAAATCGCATCCACCCACCCCCCAGCGGGTGAGGCCGTGGACGCGACCATCCTGGCCGCCGACGGTTCGCAGATCCTGCCCGACCGGCACGCGGCGATCCAGTATTACGTCATCAATGTGGGGGCGATCGCGATGCAGGTTGGTTCGGGACAGACGCCCGAGGTGTTCACCGACACGCAACTCCACACGCTCGATGAATTCGAAGACACTTATTTCAGTGACAGTCAGGTTGCCCTGCAACGCGACGTGGCCGAACGCAAGAAACTGCTCGAAATTTCAGAGAACCGTTCGGGCGACGTGATCGCGCTGACCGAAGGCCAACTGGAGTTGTGGGGCGCCGTGGATTCCGACAACGCGCGCGACTTTGAGAAAAGCCTGCAAGATTACCTGGAGGCGTTGAAGGCGCTCGAAAAACGCGGCGTGACCACGGCCGGTTACGTGGACAAGCCCGGCGCGAACTGGGTGACGAAGATGCTCGAGTTGGTGACGATCGGGGATGCCGAGTTGAAGAATCATCGGCGCATCCGTCCGTTGCAAGGCGTGACCGACCTGTGGCTGTTCGGCCAGATTTTGGGCAAACACGAACGCTCGGCGGTCTTTGCGCTCCAATCGCGCTCCGCGGAAAAATATTCTGGTTCTATTTCTATTCACTTTTTCTACTTGAACGTGGGCGACGAGAAGCACCCCAAGATCGCGCGCGTGGATGTTCCGCTGTGGGTGGCGCAGGATGCGGACGCGTTGAACAGCCTGCATGCGGCGCTGCTCGAACAGTCGAAGTTGATGAGCCATGCGCCGTTCCCATACATTTTGCACCGTGCGCACGAGATCGCGGTGGTGACGCATCAAGAGAAGGAACAGATCGACCAACTGCTGGCCTTGTCCATTCGCAACAATGGCGGTGAGGTCGGAGAAATTTCGGGCAAGCAATCGGCGAAGAATTTGCAGGGAAGAACGCGGCGATAGCCCCCACCGCCCTTCGGGCACCTCCCCCAACTGCGATGACCCCTAGTCGCATTTTGGGGAGGCAGGAGGGGTGAAGGGTATTAGGAGAAATTTATGACACAACAACCAATCGAAATCGGACGTTTACTGCGCGCAGGGACAACGGGATTCATCGCGGGCTGCCGCGTGAACCAGTTGAATGTGCCTGCCTTCGGGGCGCTGGTACGCGCGCCGCTGGGCGCGGGTTACCAGGTCTACGGGCTGATCCACGACATCCACATTGACGATGACGGGCTGGTGCGTCAACTCGTCACGGCGGATAACGTCAGCGAGGAGGTGATGCGCGACAACCGCGAGCGCCGAATCGTGCCCGTGGAGATGTCCGTGCTGGCGGTGGGATATGAGCAGGATGGGAAGGTTCATCATCTGCTGCCGCCACGTCCGCCGCTGAGTTTGGATGTGATCTATCTGTGCGATGACAAGGATGTGGCGCGCTTTACATCCGCAGGACGATTTGGTTATTTTCGGCATATTTTGAACGGCAAAGATTTGCCAATCGGTGAAGTGTTGGCGGCGCACTTGCAACAAGCGTCGAAGGCGCATGGCAATCCACAATGGCAGGAACGTGCAATCCAAGAGTTGATCACGTTGTTGCGGGATGATTATCCGACGTTGATGAGCGTGTTAGGCGCACTGGCGGATGTTGCGTAAATCCCGAAGGGATGAAATGATTGTAACGGTGTGATGCGACGGCGCGGAAAATCCCGAAGGGATGACATAGGGCTATGACACCCCTACGGGGTTGGGATGGCTCATGAACATCGAGCTACAATAATGGCACCCCTTCGGGGTTGGTAAAAAAAATCTGTTTCATGTGGTGGTTGAGTAGCCCCGTGCAAGTCGGGGCGTATCGAAACCACATCGAGTAATTATCAAGAAACAATTGTTAGTTGGTGAGTGGTGGTCTCGGTACGCCCTTCGCAAATAACGCTCAGGGCTACTCGACCACCGAGGTTTGGTAGAAACAATTCGCTGGCTGGTTACTGCTGATTTCGATACGGGCTTCGCGAAGAGCGCTCAGCCCTACTCAACCAGCGAGGTCTCCTAAAAGAGGTTCTTATGGAAAACAAAACTCAAATCGGTTACTTGGTCGGTGGTGGGCTCAAGGAGAATTTCCGCGTGCGGTTGACGGTTTCGCCGCAGGAGATTCAGGAGGGGGCGTTTGTGGTCATCCAGAGCGGGGACTGGAATTATTACGGGATCGTCACCGACATCCAACTCGGGGCGACTGACCCGCGCTTTGCGGACGAGCAGACCGAGGTGCGTTTCCCGCCGCAGATCGCCAAAGCCCTGCACGGACAGACGCTCTACGCCAACCTGGAAGTGTTGCCCAACCTGATGCTGGAGATCGGTCCCGAGCCTGGGACGCCCGAGTATAAGCAGTGGAAAGGCAAGATCGACGCGGGACTCAGCGAGCCGCCGCGCATTCTCCCCGTCAAGAATGTGCCGCCGCACCATGCCGCGGTGTATCTGGCGGGCGAGGGAGATATCGCGGAAATTTTCGGCGATCCCAACGCGGACGGGAATTTCGTCATCGGGTATACGCGCGAGCAGGGACATCCCGTGTGCGTGAACCTCGACAAGTTCGTGCAGAGGTCGTCGGGCGTGTTCGGGGCGACGGGGACGGGCAAGTCGTTTTTGACGCGGTTGATGCTGGCGGGCTTGATGCACCACGGACAGGCTTCCGTGCTGGTGCTGGACATGCACAACGAGTATGGCTTTGACGATATCGCCTCAGACACGAAGAAAAGCGTCGTGGGGCTGAAGACCAAGTTCAAGTCACGCGTGAACGTGGTGGGATTGGGCGCGGGCGCGACCATCCGCGGGCAAGTCCCCGATTTCAATCTGGAGCTGGCGATGTCGGATATTTCGTCGAGCGACATCGAGATGTTGACGCGCGAGCTGAATTTGAAGGAGACCACGCCGACCACGTTGAACGCCTTGTGGATGACGTTCCGCGAGAATTGGTTCGCGGCGTTTCGGGCGATGACGCGCGAGACGGTGGTGATCGAGGACGAGAAAGGCAAGAAGAAAGAGGTGCCCGCCGAGGGGAGTGTAGCGGCGTGGGCGGACGCGAACGGCGTGAATGTGGCGGCGGCGGAGGCGTTGCACGATAAGTTGCGTCGCCTGTTCAACAAGGATTACATCGTGGAGAAGCCCGCCGCGGACAGCGTGGCGCAGATCATCCACGCGCTGGAAGGCGGGAAGCACGTGGTGTTGTCGTTCGGCGAGAACGAAAGCGACCTGGACTACCTGCTGGTGTCGAACCTGTTGACGCGCAAGATCCGCAGCGCATGGGAGGCGAAGACCAACGCGTTCCGCACGCACGGCAAGGCGGAGCCGCGTCCGCTGATCATCGTGGTGGAGGAGGCGCACAAACTGCTCAACCGCGAGATGGCCGCGCAGACCACCTTCGCCACCATCGCGCGCGAACTGCGCAAGTATTACGTCACCCTGCTGATCGTTGACCAGCGCCCGTCGCA
>CAYNQA010000184.1:0-6644 GCA_964399225.1 uncultured Anaerolineaceae bacterium | reverse complement strand
TCCTGCGTGACGCGTACCTGGAGGGAGTCTCCAACCGCGACATCATGCTCAAACTGTACATCTCCGAAGGGACGTTCAACCGCACCCGCCGCGCCGCCGTCCGCTCGCTGGCCCGCGCCCTGACCGAGATGGAACATTCGCCGTAAAATCGAATCAAATATTTGCAACAGCCCGACACGTGTCGGGCTGTTTTTTTTACCACCCATGCTTTGTCATTGCGAGGAGGGTGCTCTCCCCGACGAAGCAATCCCCTCGCGATGGGGGAGATTGCTTCGGGCGAGTACGCCCTCGCAATGACAAACGAAACGTGGCGTCTTTTGGCAGTCCAAACTCTGGGAATGGCAGTTCAAAACTGGGAAGATGTGGACAGTCCAAAGGAGATTGCCATGAACAGCCACACCTTCTTCCCCCAAGTCGAACCCTACTACGCCAGCCTGGTCGAGCGCCTTGCCACAGCACAGCAACAGATCTCGATGTGCTACCTCGCCTTCGAAGACGGCCTGTGGGCGCAACGCATCATCGAAGTGCTGCGCGCCAAATCCGCCGCGGGCGTGCGCGTGCGATTGATGATCGACCAGATCGGCCAGCAATGCGACGAGCCGCGCCGCCTGCTGCGCAACCACGAGATCGTCGCCAGCCTGCGCACCGCCGGTGTGGACGTGGAAGTCTTCCAGCCCGACGCGCCCTCCATCTCCATCCACAACCGCATGCACTGCAAATTCGCCGCCATAGACGGCGGCACCGCCTTCATCGGCGGCTCGAACATCGCCGACTACTACACCGCCTGGTCCGACACCAACATGCGCGTTGAAGGCGACCTCGGCGATACCTTCCATCGCCTGTTCGACTTTCTGCGCGGCTACTCACGCGGACATGAACTCATCCGCCTCGCCTCCTCCGACCTCCGGGCGGGTGACGACCACCTTTGGCTGACCCTCCCCAACCAGCGCACCGATGTCCGTGATGCTCTGCTCAACTTGATCCGCTCCGCCGACCGATCCCTGCACCTGCGCACCTGGTACTTCCTCCCAGACCCCGAGATCCTCGACGCCTTGTGCGAACAGTCGCGCCGCGGTGTGCAAGTCAACCTGATGTTCTCGCACCAGACGCGCGTCCGCGCCGTGGACTTCGCCAACCACATCCCGGTCCGCAAGCTGGTCCAGGCGGGAGCGAACGTGTACCGCTACACCGGCGCATACCTGCACAGCAAAGTCTCATGGAACGATCACGGCGACGTCCTGCTCGGCTCCGCAAATCTTGACGCACATTCGATGCACGGCAACTTCGAGTCCTGCCTGCAATTCCGCGACACCTCCCTCGCCTGGGACCTGCGCCGCGCCTTCGTCAACGACATCCCCGCCTGTGTTTTGCAAACCCGCGAGGTTTGCGAACGCCAATCGCTCGCCAGCCGCCTGCTCTCGCAGACCTGCCATCTCGCCGCGCCGTGGTTGTAAAGATTTCCGGAGTGCAGGCTTCGCGAAGCACCCTTTAGGGTCAGCCTGCGATTTGCGGCCTAAAGGCCGCACTCCGAAAATTGTTTCTACATTCGCCAAAAGGAGCCTCTCCATGAACGCACCCATCACCATCCCCTCCGTGAAATTCTTCTCCCTCACCCAAATCGGCAAAACCGTAAAAATCTTTACCGTCCTGCTCGCCCTGTGGATCTTCCGCGCCCCGCTCGCCGATGTGCTCGCCATCATCGCAGACCGGGAGCAGGTCACCGCCTATGTGCAATCGTTCGGCGTGTTTGGGCCAGCCATCCTCTTCATTCTGTTGTTCGCGCAGGTCTTCGTGGCGATCATCCCCGGCCACGCCGTGATGATGACCGGCGGCTACGTCTACGGCTTTGCCACCGGCGTGACGATCACCGCCGTTAGCACCATCGTCGCCAGCCAGTTCGCATTCATCATCGCCCGCAAATACGGACGCTCCCTGATCGACCGTCTCGCCTCGCTGCAGATCATCGAACGCTGGGACAAACTCTCCGCCAACCAGGGCGCGCTCTTCTACTTCTTCGCCTTCGTCCTGCCCATCTTCCCCAGCGACTTGATGTGCTATGTGGCCGGTCTCGGCAAAATTTCCCCCGCGCGTTTCCTGCTCGCCAATCTGCTGGGGCGCTCGCTCTGCGCGATCTCCATCACCCTCATTGGCGCGTTCGGTTTCCAGCCGCCGCTCTGGTTCTGGGTCACCGCCGCTGTTTGCCTCGCCGCCTTTTTCGCGGGCTGGGCGGTCTACAAAAAGAAACACATCCGCTAGGAGAAAGCAATGAGCGCGAGCTATGCGGCCTTGAAATCCATCTTGTCGGCATACATAAAAGCCTGCTCGATCCACCGTTTTGTGCAGGGAGAATTTCCCCTCCCGGAAGGCCCGAAGATCATCGCCGCCAATCATGCCTATGCCACCGACGCATTCCAACTCCCGTTTCTATTCCGCGAACCATTGCACTTTGTCATGCAAAAAAGTTTCTTCGCCAACCCATTCCTTGCGCGCATGTTCCAACAGGCCGGCCAGATCGAGGTCAGCGGAGAACGCGGACAAGCGTTCCAACGCGCCTGTGAAATTCTCGCAAACGACGGGACTGTGGTGATCTTCCCCGAAGGCAGACTGGTGCCGCCAGGACAACGCTGCCCGGCCCGCACCGGCACCATCCGCATGGCACTGGCAAGCGGTGCGCCGATCATTCCGCTCGGAATGCACACCGCCCCAGAAAACGTGGCCAACATCAATCTGCACTGGAAGGGAAGACCACGTTCCGGCCTCTGGCAGGTGCGCGGCACTTGCATCCTGAAGTTCGGCGCGGCCTGGCGGCCGGAACCATCCAACGTCCACGCCCTCACCGATGAACTCATGAACCGCATCTACTCGCTTGTCAACGAAATCCGAAAGGAACTCCCATGCGCATCGCCTACCTTACCCAATCCTATCCTCCAATGGTGAGCGGCGCGGCCATTGTCGCGAAACAACTCGCTGAATCCATGGTCGCGCGCGGACATCAGGTACTCGTCATCGCCGCCAGCGAAAGCGGTCCCGCCTATTTGCAGCAGAACGGCAGTCTCTCCATCCTGCGCCTGCGCTCCATCAACAACCCTTTGCGCGTCGGTCAGCGTTTCATGCTCCCCGCGCGCCGCGCCGTCTTGCAAGCCTTGCGCCAATTCCAGCCAGACCTGATCCACACACATGAACCTTTTCAACTCGGTCTAACCGGCACAGAATACGCACGCAATGCCCATGTCCCAGTAGTGTTCAGCATCCATCAACTGCCGTGGTTCGTGGCGAGTTACCTGCCCATCCGTTTGCGCGAAAGAACAGAATCACTTCTCTGGAACTATGCGGGATGGCTGTTGAAACGTTTCTCGACCCTGATCGCCCCCACGCGCACCATCGCCGACATCGTCGCCGCACGGACCGGACTCCGCCCGCGCACGATCTCCTGCGGCCTCGACTTGAACGCCTTCTCCGCCTCGCCTCTCCCCCCGGACCGTGAGCGGATCCTGCGCCACAAACTTGGCCTGCCTGCAAACGTCCCTGTGATCCTCCACGTGGGCCGACTCGACACCGACAAGCGCGTGGATCAGGTGATCCGCGCCGGGGCGAAGACCATGTCCGCGACGGAGGCACACCAGCTCATCGTCGGAGATGGACGCGAGAAGCAAAGGTTGATCCAGCTTGCCCGTGAACTGGGAATCGCGGGGCGGGTCCACTTCCCCGGCTACATCACAATCGAACAAGGTTTGCCGGAGGTTTATCGTCTCGCGCGATTGTTCGTCACCGCATCGGAGATCGAGACGCAGGGCATCGTGCTGCTCGAAGCCGCTGCCAGCGGACTGCCCATCGCCGCCGTGCGCGCCACGTGCATTCCGGAGATCGTCCATGAGGGCGTGAATGGATTCCTCGCCGCGCCCGGCGACCTCGATACATTATCGCGTGCCATGACGGATCTAATCCGCGATGAGTGTCTGGCCCAACGCATGGGAAATGCCAGCCGCGCCCTTGCGAAAACGCACAACCAGCGCAACACCCTGCACTTGCATGAGGAGTTGTATCGCGACGTGCTTGCCGCGCAGACCAGGGGCGCCGCAAATGAAAACGAGCCGGTCTGCGTGTCCCGGCCCGTTTGAGCATGATGCGGTTCGTTGGTTCGGAGTGAGCGTTCACCCCCGCTATTTTTTCTGCGCCTCGCGGATGGTGACCGTTGAGCGCGGCCAGCCCTTTTGATGGAACTTGACCACCATCAACGCCACCTCTTCCGGCATGACCGGGTTGGCCAGCAACTCGCGGATCGGCATCCACATTGGGTGATACGTGCCGTGGGTTTCATCGTAGCCCGCCGTGAATTCCACGCCGCTGCCGGTGCCGAAGGTGCCGCCGGTCTGCTCCACGAGGAAATATTCCTGGCGGTTTCCGTTGAACCAGACCGTGGCAACGTGTTGGGTCACGCGGATCTGGATCCCCAACTCCTCCTCCACCTCGCGGACAACCGCCTGCTCCACAGGCTCGCCCTCATCCACACCGCCGCCGGGGAAGGTGAAATAATGCCGCCCGCCGCGGTACCGTTCCATCACGGCAATCGTCTCATTTTGGATCAACAATGCAACTGCGCGAATTCTCATGCCCCCATTGTATCCGCGAATCCTGACGCTATTTTGGGAAGATGAACTCCGTGACAAAATCAGGATCGATCGGCGACTTGATGGTGACCAGCAGGGAAAGCGCTGGTTCTTTTACCGCATAAGCGGGCGAATGCCAGCCGAATAGGTGAATGGGGAAATCATCCCCGATCAATGAGACGGCACCGGCCAGATACTCGCCTGCACGCACCAACTGCACACGCTTGCCGCCGAGCTGCACATCGGGCGCAAAGTAATCGTGGTGCACACGCACCGTCAGCCACCCGTTCGGCGATTTCAACTTCAGGTCAAATCCTGCGCGGCCGTTATCGAGCAATTCATCGGGCAGTTCAGCCAACTCCCACTTCCAATCGGGCAGGGACCAGTGCAGGGTGTACGCATGCCAGTCGTCTTTTTTCGACACGGTCAAAATGTCATGCACCCGCCAAGACTCATCGGCGAAGACGGTCACTTCGCGTTCGTGCTTCACGCCCAATGCGCGGTAGCCGTTGTGATGCGCGCGCACACGTTGCAGCACAGCCTCATCCACGACGACTTCGGTTTTGGCGAAGGCGTTGGCCCAATCTACGTAGAGAAATTTCCCGGCGCGGGTCATCTGGTCGCGGCCATCCACCGTGACCGTGTTGTGATATTGCGCGGCGGTCAGCGGGTTATCCCACGGCGCAGCGGCGTTGTATGAAAACGTGCCGGGGTCGCGCGCGATGTTCAGTCCGCGCCACCATAAGTCGAGGTGCAACAGGTCGGCGTGACCGGGGCGGGACGTGAACGAGGTTGTCCGCAGCATGGCCCACGACTCGCGTCCGCGCAGGTGATCGCCGAGATAGTGTCCCGCCTCGAACGTCCGCCCGGAGCGGGTGAGGCCGAACCAAAGCGACATCTCATCCCAGACGCCGCCCGGCAATTCGTAGTCGAGGAAGGCGCGCGCGGAGGCTTGCACCACCGGCCGAAAGTCCGCGAACGGGCAGACCGTCAGCGGCAGGATGTAGGCCCCATCGTTCGCACCGAGGTTGGGCACGCCACCCGATTCCGAATCGAGCATGGAGGCCAGCCAGTGCGAGGCTCGCGCGAGGTTTTTTCGGGCGAGGGGAGAAAAAATAAAACCATTGTGTCCCTTCGTGCCCTTTGTGTTTAAAGTATTCACCCACAACGCCAACTGCAACATCACGCGGTGATAGTTCGTGCTGTGCTGGCTGTATTCGCCATAGCCGTCTATTTGTTTTTCCAGTCCGCGGTTGAACCATTTTTTTCCGAGACGCATCCAGCGCCTGGCGTGTGGATGCTCCGGCAGGACGCTTGCCGCGGTGATCAACCCGGCGGCTTCGCTGAGCAGGTGATTGTTGTTCTGCGAACGGGCGTAGATCAACGTGGACGGAATCCGCACGGCGTGGACGGCAATGGCCTCGCCCAGTGCGCGCACGCGGGCCTCGGTGGTGGCATCCGCTCCACGAAGGAGAGGCAGGCAGAAGGTCCACGCGATGAGGCGCAGGGCAACTTCCTGGCCGGAGGTCCAGTTGGGTCCCTGATGCGGAGGGTTGGCCTGCTGGAATGTCTCGAAGGTATGCCAGAATGTCTCGGCGTATTTTTCACGTCCGCTGATGTAATACGCGCGCGCGAGGACAGTCGCCCAGCCGAAGCGGGCCGGCTCCCAGGTAAATTTGATGTCGCCTTCCTCGCGGGCACGGCCGGTTTCATAGTCCACCCAATTGTGCAAGGGAGTGGGAGGCGTGAGGCGCAGGTCCACTGCTTCGCCGCCGAAGAGACGCACGCGCCCAGCGGCGATCTCATTCGCATCGTGCAAGAGTTGGCGCTGACCTTCGGAGCCGAGGACAGAGAGGATTTCTTCGCGGGAGGGGATGGCAAAGTGATCAGTAATCAGTGAATAGTTATCAGTAATCAGCTTGGGGCTGGTGCGAAAGAGGTCGAGGCGCAGGGCGAGGCGGTAGAGCAGGTTGAGGCTGACTTGTTCGGGGCCGAGGTCGCGCAGGGCTTTGAGGGAGAGGATGATATTCATAAGGG
>CAYNQA010000183.1:0-6649 GCA_964399225.1 uncultured Anaerolineaceae bacterium | reverse complement strand
GTGACCACGCCATCGTGCAGGTTCCATGTCGCGCCGTTGCGGAGGAGGATGTCGTTCACTTCGAGCGGGGCATCAGGCCGGAGGTCCACGGAAGAAGCGTCGAGCAGGATGTTCTTCTCGGGGCGCGGGTCTGCGAAGGAGTCGCCGCACTTCGGGTCGGGGTCGGCGCGTTGTTCGGCGGTCAACACAACGTCATTGCCGTCGCCGCCTTTGTATGTGATGCGGAACTGGATGTTGCAGAAGCCGCCGAGCGCCGCGCCTTCGGGCGCATTGGCAAACGTGCCACGGATGGGGTTGCGGCTGGTGACGTTGACGATCTCGAAGGTGTCGCCGGGGTCGGGCAGGAAGCCGTACACGAGGAAGAGTTCGAGTTGGCCATCCAGGTCCACCGAACCGCCCTGCATGCGCGCGTAGTGACCCGCGCCGCGTCCCTCGGGAGTGGCAGGTTGGTCGCCGCCGAGGCCGAAGCGGGCGATGGTGTCTTCTTTGTAAAGCACGATGCGGTCGGCTTCGAGGAAAGATGGGTTGAGGGAGAAACCGCCCCACGGAGGATCAATGAAGGTTTTGGCCTTGATGTACGAGTTAAAGATTTCGAGCGTGGAGCCTTCCGAGTCGAGCGTATCGAATTGCAGCACGGCATCGCGCACGATCAGGCGGGCGTTGTTGCGCAAGGCCACATTCCCCAACGGGATGGAGGCTGGGTCGCGCGGGTCGATCACGGCGGTCTTGCCGTCCAGCAGGGCGTTCTCGCCAGTGGTGGGAACCCGTCCGTTGTTCCAGTTGGCGGGGTCAAGGTAATTTTCGCTCGCGCCGAGGAAGCGATAGACGGGTCCCGAACTGCCGCCAGCGCCGCTGTCACCGGGCGGGCAGGGGATGGGGTTGCCCGCGCCATCGGTGCATCCCTGCGCGCGGGCGGGCAAGGATCCCGCTAACGAGGCGAGCAGTGCGAGGAGAATAAAAAAGAAGAGTAAGGTTCGTTTCATGGAAGTCTCCTAACGTGATTTGGATATCAATGTTCGCATTAATCGCAAACGGAAGCGGGATTGTCAGTAGGGTAACCGTACTTTTTGACCCTGCCATCCTCTAGCGCTTGCGCAGGACCACAGCGGCCACCACGAAGAGCAGGATGGCGGCGATCGCGTACAGCCAGAGGTTGGAGGAACCCGCTTCGGGGTCGGCGGGAGCCGCTTCGGGGGAGGGGGAGGCGGGTGCGGAGGTGGGTGCGGCGACGGGTTGCTCTCCCTCGGCAGAGTCGCAATCCCAGGCTGGGTCGGGGTTGGCGGAGGCCTGCGCAGTGAGGACCACGTCGTTGCCGTCGCCGCCGGTGTAGGTGATGAGCAGTTCCACGTCGCAGTAGCCGCCCGCCACTGCGCCCTCGGGAGCGTTGACGAATTCGCCGATGCGTATCTTGTCTGCGGTGATGATCTGGAAGGTTTGGCCGGGTTGCGGCTGGAACCCGTAGACGAAGAAGATATCGAGCGTGCCGTCGAGACGAATGTATTCGCCGCGCATGTGGGCGTAGCGACCCTTGCCCATGGCGCCCGCGCCGCTTTGTTCCACGCCGCCGATGCCGAAGCCCATGATGGTGTTGCTATTGTTGATCACGATGCGTTCGGCTTCGAGGAAGGACGGGTTGAGGTTGAATCCGCCAAAAGGCCCGGGGGCGACCGTATCGGCCTTGAGGTGGAAGTTGAACAGGTTGATGGTGGAACTGTCCGAGTGGATATGACGGGCGGTGAGCGAGCCGTTGCGCAGGTTCAGTTCGGCATTATCTCTGAGGGAGATGTCTTTGGCTTGGAGGGGCGAGGCAGGCTCGAGGTCCAGTGATGAGGCGTTGAGCAGGATGTTCTTCTCGGGGCTGGGATTCTCGAATGTCTCATCGCAAAGCGGGTCGGGGTCGGTGCGCTTTTCGGCGGTGAGCGCCACGTCGTTGCCGTCGCCGCCGTTGTAAGTGATGCGGAATTGGATGGAGCAGAAGCCGTTGATCAGCGCGCCCTCGGGCGCGTTGCGGAATTCGCCGATGCGCATGCCATCCACGTTGACGATGATGAAGCGCTGGCCTTCTTCGGGTTGGAAGCCATACACGAGGAAGATCTCGAGGTTGCCATCCAGTTGAACAAAGTTGCCGCGCATGTTGGCGTAATACCCTGCGCCGCGTCCATCGGGACGGGCAGGCTGGTCGCCTCCGAGGCCGAAGCGGCCGGTCACTTCTGCTTTTTCGATGATGATGGTGTCCGCTTCGAGCAAGGATGGGTTGAGGCTGTATCCGCCCAATAGCGGATCGCGGAAGACGTCGGCCTTGAGGTAGGAGTTGTACATCTCGAAAGAGGAACCTTCCGAGTCCACGCGCGCGGCGGTGATGGTGGCGTCGCGCAGGATGAGGGTTGCGTCATTGCGCAGGGTGATGTCATGCAGGGTCAGGTTGCCCGTGTAGGCAGCGAACTCGCCGTTCAGGAAGATGTCCTCGCTCGGCGCGGGCGGATCGCCCTGCGGCCAGGCGGAGAGACAGCCCCAATTCGGGTCGGGGTCAGCCACGCGGGAGGCGCGCAGTTCCACATCGTTGCCGTCGCCGCCGTTGTAGGAGATGGTCAGGGCAATGTCGCAGTAGCCTCCCACCCGTCCGCCCTCGGGGGCGTTGCGGAACTCGCCGGTGCGCGAACCGTCCACGTTGACGATGATGAAGCGTTGTCCATCCTCAGGCTTGAAGCCATACACGAAGAAGACTTCAAGTTGGCCGTCGAGTTGCACTTTGCCGCCGCGCATGTTGGCATAACGTCCCTCGCCGAGATGATCGGGATCGGCAGGGTCGGCGCCGCCAAGGCCGAAGCGGCCGGTCACTTCTGCTTTTTCGATGATGATGGTGTCTGCTTCGAGATAGGATGGATTGAGGCTGAAGCCGCCAAATGGCGGATCGCGGAATACATCGGCTTTGATGTAGGAGTTGTACATTTCAAACGTGGAGCCTTCCGAGTCAATGCGCCCTGCGGTGAGGCGCGCATTGCGTACGATCAGCGCCGCGCCGTTGCGCAGTGTCACATCGCCGAGCGGAATGGGCGTGGGATCGGTGGGAAAGATGCGTGCGGTCAGGCCGTCTATCAGCACATCCTCGGTGGTGGAGGGGACGCGCCCGCCGAAGTTCCAGTTGGCAGGGTTGAGGTAGTTCTCGTCCACGCCGAGGAAGCGATAGAACACCCCTGTTGAGCCGCCCGCGCTATCCGGGCAGGGGATGGGGTTGCCCGTTGCGTCAGTACATGCCTGCGCGTGTGCGGGCATGGTTCCCGCCAACGAGGCGAGCAGGGCGAGGAGAATAAAAAAGAAGAGTAAGGTTCGTTTCATGGAAGTCTCCTAACGTGATTTGGACATCAGTGTTCGCATTATTGCAAACGGAAGCGGAATTGTCAGTAGGGTTAACCCGACTTTTTGACCCTACCATCCTGTTTTGATATAATTTTTCCGCATGACCAACTCAAACAACACGCGGGAAAAATCACAAACGGGGACCTCCTCTTCGCGCGCGTCTAAACCTCTTGTTTCCGTCCCAACCAACCTGCCGCGCAGCCTCACACGTCCCATCGGGCGCGAGCGTGAGATCCAAACATTGCGCGAGTTGATACTGCGCGAAGACGTGCCGCTCGTCACCGTCACCGGCTTTGGCGGCGCGGGCAAGACCACCCTGTCTCTGCACGTGGCCGAATCCCTGCTCGAAGAATTCAGCGGGGGCGTCTTCTTCGTCAATCTCACAACCATCACAAAAAGCGAGTCCATCCCGCTCGAGATCGCGCACACGCTCAACATCTCCTACGAGGCGGGTCGAAGCGTTCTGGCATCCTTGAAAGACGTGCTGGGCCGCCGCAGCCTGCTGCTCGTCCTCGATAATTTCGAGCACCTCATGTCCGGGGCCGGGTTTGTCTCTGAATTGCTCGAAACCCTTCCGCGCCTCAAACTGATCGTCACCAGCCGCGACCCGCTGCGCCTGCGCGCCGAACGCGTCCACCCATTGCCGCCGCTCCAAACCGATCACGCCGTCGAATTGTTCATCCAGCGCGCCCAATCCGTCAAACCCGATTTCCAACCAGCGAAGGAGGACAGCCGCGCCATCGCCGAACTGTGCGAGCGACTCGGCGGACTGCCCCTCGCTGTGGAACTGGCCGCCATGCGCGCCAAACTTTTCACCCCGCAGGCCATGCTCGCCCGCCTCCAACCGGACCTCGAACCGGGTGCGCGTTTCCTGGGCTTTTTCTCCACGGGCGCGCGCGACCTGCCCGAGCGTCAGCAGTCGCTCCGCAAGACCATCGCCTGGAGTTACAGCCTGCTCGACGCGGATGAACAGCGCATCCTGCGTGCGGCCTCCATCTTCCCCGGCGGCTTTGGCGTTCTGCTACTTGCCAAACTCCTCGAGTGGGAAGAAGACCGCGTTTTAGAGATCGTCGATTCGCTGGCCGATAAAAACCTGGTCAAGGTATCTCTTGACGGGGAGGGTGATCCGCGTTTTTCCATGCTCGAGGCCATCCGCGAATTTGCCTGGGACGAGATCCGCGCGCTGGGGGAACTGGATGGACTCAAGCCGCGCTATGTAGCCTTATATTTTGACCTGGCCCAGAATGCCGAGTCTCGCCTGCGCACCGCGGAACAAACCGCTTGGATGAACGTGATCGAAATCGAATACGCCAACCTGATGCTGGCCATGGATATTGGCGCCGCCGCCCCGCTCGACTCCCCTCTCTGGCTGGACGGGTTGTGGATCCTCTCTTACCTTGAGCAATACTGGATCATGCGCGCCTTGACGAAAGAGTTGATCCTGCTCTCCAATCGCGCGCAGGCATTGATCGCGCACAGCGCCCTCGCCGATGACCGCACACGAATCTTGAAGGCCAACCTGCTCGGCATGGCGGGCACCTGCGCCTGGCTCGCCACCGACTTTCAACAGGCGAAGACCTACCACGAAGCCAGCCTGTCCATCTACCGCGAATTAGGCGACAAGTCTCACTGCGCATTTGCCATGAACAACCTTGCCGTCTGTTTCACTGAGTTGGGCGATCAAGATCAGGCATTTGCCTGTTACCTCGAGTCTCTTGCGTTGTATGAAGAACTTGGCGACCACTGGGGACAAACCCGCCTGCATTGGAACCTGTGCAATTACTATACCCTCATCCGCAAGGATCTTCCCAGACTGGTGCATCACAACGAACGCGGATTATTCCACGCCGAGCGTTCCGGTGACCTTTATATGCTCGCCGCCGCCAACCTGGGTATAGGCGAGTTTTGTATGTTGCAGGGAGAAAAGCACAAGGCTCAAATGTATTATCAGGAAGCAGTGCGCCTGAGCAGCCTTCATCGCTTTCATCAGATCTTGACCAACGCCCTGACCGGGCTGGCGTCCCTTGCGCTGCTGCAGGGTGATCTGCCCGCCGCCTCGCAAGCCATACGCGAGGGGGCGCCTTTGGCGTTCAAGCAATCCGATTGGGTGATGCTGGCGGCCTTCATCCGTGCTGGTGCCTGGCTCGCTTCCTTGCGAAAGAATCCGCTGCACCTGGCGTTTTTGATCGGAGCGCATCAAGCCCTCTGGTCCGAATTGCGTGCCCTCGATACCATCCCAGACATGTGGCAGGAGAAAGAAGCGGTCTTGAACGCGGCGCGTGCCGAGTTGGGCGATGCTGTCTTTGAAGCAGAAGTGGGGCGTGGACGAGCCGCACCGCTGGATGATGCCGTCGCCTTCCTGCTGGATGCCTGCCTGCTACTGCCTCCCTCCACTCCGCCCGCCAGCACATCTCCCCTCGCCGACCTCACTGAGCGGGAAACCGAAACTCTGCGTTTGCTGGCGCAGGGAAAGACCAATCAGGAGATCTCGAGGGAATTGTTTGTCACGCTCAAAACAACGGAGAAACACGTGGCGGGCATCCTGCGCAAACTGGGGGCGAAGAACCGCACCGAGGCGGCGTTATGGGCAGAGGAATATGGAGTGAAATGAACGAAAACGGTTGGCAATGCTGGTGGCATGCCAACCGTTTTTATTTGTTATCGAGGCGAAAGCTAAATTCCGTCACCCGCTCCAATCGGGGGGAGTTGACTGCCGCGGTCCTTCAAGGGTTGCCCGGTCTCGGCGCTTTCGTCTCCTTGCTCACGGGCAGCGTCCACATCACCGGATGCAACTCGTACACCCCCGATGCCGTCACTCTGCTCCTTTGCGCCAGAAAGAGAGGCGTTCTCATCAGGATCCATGGTACTGAAGTGGAAGTCTTGAAGAGATGGCTTTCCTGCGCTAATCGGTACTGACGTGTGAGTAGGCCCGGATGGTGGGGGAGGCGGAGGCGGCGGAGGCGGCTTTTGTCCGCCCGAACCAGATTTGGCCTCGCTCGGGTCGGTCGGCGTGTTCGCCAGCAGGATGTGCTCGCGGGTCTGCGGGGCGATCTCCGCACGTTTAGCTTTCAACTGCATCCCTTCTTCCTCGGCGGGCGCGTTATTTGGGGGTGTTGGCGGAGGAGGGGGCGGGGGGGAATCACCATCTGCATCGCCAAATAGACGATAAGGCCTGGAATTGCCTTGTTCACCATCCTGCTTTGCTAAAAGAACGTGTTCGCGGGTTTGCGAGGTGGGTTCCGCCTTGTTTGAAAACTCAGCTTCTGTGCGCTTTGCTTTTTTCTGTGCGGTG
>CAYNQA010000182.1:0-6700 GCA_964399225.1 uncultured Anaerolineaceae bacterium | reverse complement strand
AGAATTCGCGGACGCGACGCACAATGTCCCGGTCTACGTGATCGGAGGCGGCAACACCGTGACCGAATTTTGCGGCGACGATGGCGAACCAGCCGGGACAGCGGGCAAACCCGCCCTGACCGTCCTGCGCACAAGCGGACTTGGCGACGCGGCGCTGGTCATCACGCGCTATTTCGGCGGGACCAAGCTCGGCACGGGCGGACTGGTGAAAGCCTACACCGAGGCGGCACAATCGGTCGTCAACGCCGTGGGGCGCGGACGAAGAGTCGCGGTCCATGTGGCGTTGGCGGTCATTCCGTACAATCTATTGGAGCGCGTGCGCTTGCTGGTGAAGAAGGATGGGGGAGAGGTGCTGGCCGAAGATTTCGGCGGCGATATTACGTTGACGCTGCGATTTCCGGTCGATATGTTTGAGATGTTTCAGGATGGGTTGCGGGAAATGTCGGCCGGGAAGATTACGGCAGAGGTCGTTGAAACGGTGGAGATGGTTGTACCAACAACGTAGGGGCGACCCACTGGGTCGCCCCTACAATTTATTTATTTGGATGATAAATTCATCACCGCATGCAACAACACATTCGCGCCGCGCTCGAGATCCTCGGGCGCGGTGTATTCTTTCGGGCTGTGACTGATCCCCTCGCGGCTGGGGACGAAGATCATCGCGGACGGGAATTTGTGTGCCATCAATTGCGCGTCGTGACCGGCGCCCGAGACCATGCGCTGGTATTTCAATCCCAGCTTTAGCACAGCGCCCTCAACCGCTTCGATCACCATTGTGTGGAACCGCACCGGCAAGACGTGCTCCAATGCGCGGACCTCGATGGTCACGCCGTCTTCGGCTTCCACTTTTTTGACGTATTCCAAGAGCATAGCTTCGGCTTGCTTCAAGGCCTCGCCGTCCGAGTTGCGCAGGTCCACGGTGAAGACGGCCTTGCTGGGAATCACGTTGATGGCGTTCGGCTGGAATTGGATCATGCCACAGGTCGCGCGCTGGTTTCCACCCAGCGACGTGGCGATTTCGCGCAGGTGCGTGATGATTTGCGCAGCGGCGAGACCAGCATCACGGCGCATGGACATGGGCGTGGTGCCTGCGTGATTGGCCGCGCCGTTCACGGTCACTTCGAGCCAGGTGATGCCGACCACCGCATCCACGACGCCGATGGGGAGGCGTTGCATCTCGAGCAACGGTCCCTGCTCGATGTGCAATTCGAGATATGCAAATGGGGAAATCGCGCCCGGCTCCATTGTCCCGCCGTAGCCGACGCGGTTCAATTCATCGCCGAAGCAGGTCCCGTCGAAACCGCTGATCTCCAACGCCTCATTGACCGACAGGTCGCCGACGTAGACCGCACTGCCCAACATGCCCGGCGTATAGCGTACGCCCTCCTCGTTGGTGAACGCCGCCACCACGAGCGGACGTTTGGTCTGGATTTTGCGCTCGTTCAGCGTCTCGACGCACTCGAGCGCAGAAAGGACTCCGTAACAGCCGTCCAATGTCCCTGCCACGGTGACCGTGTCAATGTGCGAGCCGAACATGACCGGTGCTTCACCTGTCTCGCCGGGGCGGATGCCGAAGATATTTCCCACGCGGTCGATCTCCACGGTCAGGCCGAGTTCGCGCATCCACTTCACCAGCAGGTCGCGGGCGGATTTGTCTGTGTCGGTGAAGGTCAAACGGCTGACCCCGCCCTCGGTCAAGGCGCCGATGCGGGCGAGTTGGTCGAGCCGGTGGAGCAGGCGGGGACGGTTGATGGTCAGGGTGGATTCCATGGGCCGGAATTATACCGTCACGGAAATGGATAGCAAAAGAGGCGGCCTATTGAGCCGCCTCCATACTTTGCGATTTGACGGGTATGTTTCTACCCTGTTTTTTTCTCTTCATCCATCTTGTCATTCTTTTGATCGAATTCTTCTTGAGAGATCAGGCCGGTATCGCGCATCTTTTGGATCTGGTCCCGTTTCGATTTTTCAGTGCCCTTCATGGACTGTCTTGACTTGTTGTAGATCGCGGCGCTTTCGATGCCCCCATTGTGGGTCCTTGCCATTTGCATTCCTCTTACGAACAGCGGCACGAGGATGACCAGCAAAAGTCCGGCCGGGCAGAGGCCTGCGGCAATGGAATAATTCTTGATGTCTTCGATGGCGTTGGCGAGCGTGACGGCCAGGAAGATCAGGACGATGCTCACGAAGAGTGTGGTCGCGAACCCTCTCAGATTCCTACCGACATAATAATGGGCGGAACCGGGCACAAGCGTGTTGAGCGCTCCAGCGATCAGGGGATTTTTCTTTTCCATGGGTTTACTCCTTTGGTGGATGGAACATTTGCCCGGCGAATAGCCCCATGCTATTGGAGAGCACCTCGTGCAGTCAGCGCTGCGCGGTGGGAGGCGGCTGGCGATCAGGCATCCCCAATTTTCTACTTTGCTTCCAGTACTTTTTTCAATGCCTCGAGATTTTCCTTGAACTGCTTCTTCATCTTCCGTGCGGTGGTCTGCTCGCTGACGTGAAAGTAATCCTTCGATTCCACGGCGGTGTGGACGACAATGCGGGTAAAAAGTCCGTCCATCGCAAAGTGAAACAGGGTCTTTGTCACCAGCGGTCCGGAGATCGAACGAAACCCGTATTTTTTATTTGGCTCATAGTCTGTTACTTCGAATGTGCCGGAAGTGCGGCGCCCCATAAAATGACCGATGGTCTGAAAGAACGAACCGGCACCACCGCTCACGGGGGGCAGGGTAGTGGAGTCGAGCGTCCCATATTGCCAGCGCTGATTGTTGGTTGGGGACGCAACAAAGTCGAACACCTGGTTAATGGGGTGGTGAACATGGATGTTCAGATCGAACGTGATCATTTGCGATCAGCCGGCTCCGCTGCAGGGTCGAAACCGCGTTGTTTTCTCGGCATGGTCAGGGTGACGTGCATATCCAAGCCCTTCAAAAGGAACCTGTTAAACATGCTCACCGCCCGGTCCGCCTCGTTCTGCGTCGACATTGTGATGAATGCGAACCCGCGTGACCGGTCTTCCGCTGTTCCGTGAGGTAAATGAACGCTTCTTACATCCCCCGCCTGTTCGAACAATTTCCTTAATTCGTCAACCGTGATCGACGTCTCGATATTTCGAACCATCAGGTGGGTATCCAAATCAACTTCCTTTCTCGAATCGAACAAAAAAGCCGCCAACCCATAACGGGGCTGGCGGCATGGACCACTCTCGACCGGTTACTTTTGTATTGTCACTTTCATTGTATCACTCAAATCGATCTCGGCGGCGACCCGGCGCTGCTCATTCCTCTTTCTCTTTTTCCTTTGCAGCTGGCACATAATACGCGGGCACGAAGGTCTGGTCGCTGATCGGCGGGCGCACGTAGCCTCCCTCCGCTTGTCGCGGCGGCAGAACGATCGGCTCGGGCGTCAGGTCTTCATACGGGATCATGCTCAAGAGATGGCGGATGCAGTTCAAGCGCGCGCACTTTTTATTGTCCGCGTTCACCACGTGCCACGGAGCCTGCTTGATGTCGGTGTGCGCGAACATCTCATCCTTGGCCTTCGAATATTCCATCCAGCGCGAACGCGATTGCAGGTCCATCGGGCTGAGTTTCCAGCGTTTCGTCGGGTCGTTGATGCGCGCCTGGAATCGCGCCTCCTGCTCCTTGTCGCTCACCGAGAACCAATACTTGATCAGGATGATCCCCGAGCGCACCAGCATCCGTTCCACCTCGGGTACCGAGCGCAGGAACTCGGCATACTCCTCGTCCGTGCAGAAGCCCATCACGCGCTCCACCCCGGCACGGTTATACCAACTGCGGTCGAACAACACAATCTCACCCGCGGCAGGCAATTGGGAAATATACCGTTGAAAATACCACTGTGTCTTTTCGCGCTCGGTTGGGGCAGGCAGGGCCACCACCCGGCACGCGCGCGGATTCAGGCTTTCCGTGATGCGTTTGATCACACCGCCCTTGCCCGCTGCATCGCGCCCCTCGAAGATCACCACCACTTTCAAGCCTTGGTGCCGCACCCATTCCTGCAGTTTGACCAATTCCACCTGCAAGCGTGACAGCTCCTTCTCGTACGTTTTCTTGTTGATGGCGATCTGCCCCTCCATCGGCACGCTTCCGCCTCCGCCCAAAGCGGCCAGCCCGTCGCCGAGTTTTTCCTTCCCCTTTTTCTTTTTCCCTTTCTTCTCCTTCTTCGACATCACTGCCTCCATTTCAAAAGGAGTGCGGGCTTTAGCCCGCACTCCGCAAGTATTAGAGTAGGCTCTTATCCATCTTTCCGATTGCCAAATGACTCGTTCAAATTCGTGAAGAGGATCTCCGAAGCGTAGTTGCGGTCGGTCATCGGCGAGAGCCGCTTCACCATGCTCTTCGTCACGATGGGAATGGGGGGGCGGCCGTAGAAATGTTTGTAATACAGCTTGTTCGCGCCATCTTCATCCAGGGCCCAATTCAGATGCGTGTACTTCGAAGCGTCAAGCGGACGTGTATATCCGCGCAATACTTTTTTCTGATGAATGCTGACGTAATGTTCGAAGTAGGTCATCACCAGTTCGCGCAGTGACTTGTACACCGCCTCGCGGAACCCGAGGTTGACGTAGTTCGACTTTGCCAGCGCGCCCCAGCGACCTTCGATCTGATACAGCGCCAGCACGTGGTCATCGTCCTCGCCGGGGTAGGGGACAATGTCGATCAGCAGGGGCTTGAACCCGATCCGCCACAGGCACAGGGCGGCCAGGAACCCGCCGTCCAGGCAGTGCGACTGATGGTCGAGCATCACGTTCAGAGGGGACCGGTCGCGCTCCTCTCCGATGTAGGGCATGCTGTCCAGGTATTCCTGAATGGCGAAGGGGCTGTCCAGCTTCTGCAGTTTTTTTCGCAGGGCGGAGGGCAAACGCGACTCGAATTCAGACAGAAACGACATAAGATTTTCGATACTCCCAATGGTGTCAAAAGTTTTCGCTCATAAAAAATTCGCCACAGAGATTTGCCAATGTGCTGCGATCTCTCTGTGGCGGGAACGACAAATGCTGTCGCTACACGTTATTCGGATTTGCGGTGGGCGGCCACCACTCCGGCTTGAATTTCTTCACCCACGCGATCTCATCCTGGCTGTAGTCCGCGCCGCCCGGGACACGGTGTGTGGTCCCGTGGTCGATCAGGAATTTTTCGAAATCGTTCACCGGTGCCGGCGCGTTCTGCCCGCCGTAAAGCTGGTTGACGAACGGAACCGAGTTGTACTTTTTCCCGAGGATGCTCTCTGCGCGATGGCCGTAGTTGTGCACCATCTCGCTCACATCGCGCTCGTAGTTGTAACCCATCATCACGAAGAGACGTCCGGTCTGCTCGAGGCCGGGGGCGTTGCACCAGAACGCGCCGCGCCCAACCATGCGGCTTTCGTAGAACCCGAAGTACGGGCCGCCGAACATCCACACCTCGTCAATGATCTTATCGCGGACAAGCGCGAGGATGGCCAGGTCCTGGATGATCTTCACGTAGTCGGCCATCACATACCCGCCATGCGCGTTGCGGAAGGCAAGCCGGTCATCGGCCCGCGCCGCCGACCACGTTGCATCGGTATAGCGACGGCCATCCTCCAGAGGAGGATAGTCTTTAAGATTCTTGCGGATGACCACTTGAAATGCCAGCGAGCCTCCGCTGGCAGTGAGCATGGTGGATACGTACTCGCGCACAAGGTCATCCGTTTTTGCCCATGTGGCAGGAACCGCCGCCGGGCGGAAGTCGATGACCATTACCTTGGGGGCTTGGATCCGTTTGGGTCGTTGGCTAAGGTCAGGCATGTGGGTTCTCCTTTGGCGTGGCGATGCCTGCATTATAAACCCGCCTGTGCCATTCATGCATACCGTAGCCGGGACAGCCTGCGTTTTAAAGCAGTGGGTTCCAAACCGAATAGAGTGCAGGCCTCAAGCCGCACTTCCTTACGGCGGCAGTTCGACGCAGGTGATTAGTGGAATGGCACCACGATCTTCATGTACTGCATCGAAAGCGCCTGGATGAAGATCCCAAGCAGGACCAACGCCGGTACAAGATCGACCATGCCAATGCTGATGCCTGCGATCGCCATCGGTTTTGCATACTTTTCATGCGGCTCATTCATATGCCGCAGGGCAGAGATGCCGTTGCGAAAATCGATCACAGCCAGGCTGGTGATCAACAGCAAAAAGAATCCCACCAGAAAATATTCAGTATCGCGAAATACAAAATCGAAATGCGAACTGAATGAGATCTGCCAGTGAGCCAGTGCCGTTAACACCGCGCCGATCAGACCAAGGGTCAAGCTCGAACCAGCCAATGCATTCACTTTCCTGTCAAGGTGAGTACGTTCGAGTTTCATGGGGGCACTCCTGTCTGTAACAACCTTTCTATATCATTATTGCACCATTTTTCATTTTCTCATCGTTGACAGCCTATCCCTTTTTTGCTACACTAGAAGTTGTCAGACAACTCGCCCTGCCAACATAAAGGCCCACCATGTCTACACTTCTCGTCAAACATGCCCATATCACTACCATGGATGACCACCAACGGGAAATTCCCGACGGTGGTCTTTTCATACGTGATGGCTTCATCGAACAAGTTGCGCAAACATCCGATTTGCCTGCCAGCGCCGATGAAATCCTCGACCTGACCGGGCACGTTGTTCTGCCCGGCCTCGTAAACACACATCACCATTTCTATCAAAC
>CAYNQA010000181.1:0-6709 GCA_964399225.1 uncultured Anaerolineaceae bacterium | reverse complement strand
AGCGGCGTCCCGTGCCGCGGAATTCGCCAAGCGCTTCGGCAGCCTTCTTGGGCGGCAGGCCGAGCAGGCTGGTGACCGCAAGGACCGCCAGCGCATTTTGGACATTGTGCCTGCCTGGCACCTGCAGCGAGGCGTGGACAGACTGCGCATCGGCAAAGAGATTCGAGGTGGCCTCGAAATCAAATCCACCGCGGGTGTTGGCTTGCACGTTACGGGCCAGCATCCACTGCGAAGCGTTGATGGTGGACTCGCCCTGCAAGCCGTAGGCCAGCACATTCTTTCCGTCACGGCGGGCATCGTTCATCAGGGCGGCCGCGGCAGGGTCATCGATACAGGCCACCAGGGTGCCGTCGGATGGCAGGAGTTGCACGAACGATTGAAATGCGGAGCGCATATCGTCAAACGTCGGATAGCAATCGGGATGGTCGTGTTCGAGGTTCGTCACCACGGCAATACGCGGCTTCAACCCAAGGAACATACGGTCATATTCGTCGGCTTCGATCACAAAGGGACGGCCTTTGCCGGCGCGCGCGTTGGTCTTGAGGTTGGTGAGGGTGGAGCCAACAATGAATGATGGGTCGCGGCCGAGGGCAAACAGTGTCCACGCGATCATGCCGGTGGTTGTGGTCTTGCCGTGCGCACCGGCCACGGCAATGCCGGTCTTTTCTTCCATCAGGCGGCCAAGGAAATCGGAGCGCTTGTAGACCGGGATGCCGCGCTTCTTCGCCTCCTGCACTTCGGGGTTGTCGTCGCCGACCGCTGAGGACCGCACCACCCAGTCTGCGCCCGTGATGTTGGATGCAGCATGCCCCAGATGAACGAGAGCCCCATCCCTCTGAAGCGCCTCGGCAAACGGCGACATGGCACGGTCTGACCCCGAGACGGTGAAACCCATCTCGAGCAGAAGGCGTGCGATGGCGGAAAGTCCGGTCCCGCCGATGCCGATGAAGTGAACGTGAGTCATGTTGGCGATTGGCTCTTATACGTAAACAACCAGAATGAAGACCAGCACAATGACCGAGGCAAAGTAGATGGCCGGTTCACCTAAAACGAAGGGGGGCATGAAATTCATCATGTTTACGATCTGGGTCACCACCTCGGCCGGTGGATTGATGAAGATCTTTGGGAACGGGTAATTGGCTGAATGCAGATAAAACCAGGTGGAGCCGGCAATCAGATACCCATTCACACCGCCGAGCACCAAACCGAAGAGCGAGTCTTGCAAACGCTCGCGGCGGGCGCCGGCCTGTAAACGCGCCACGCTGATCACGGTCTGGTAACCGAAGTAGATCAACGTGATCAGGATGATCTCACGGATCCAGAAAAGGGTTACATCCGCATCGGGCAGGGTGGATACGACCGGTGCAAAGCGGCGCAGGAGGAAGTTGAGTGTGAGGGCCACCACCACGGAAAAGGCCACGAGCAATTCCTTGGCCCATCCGCGCAGCATGCCGATCACGGCAAACAGAAACACATACATCCAAAAAACATAAACGATGCTGATCATAGGCGTTCCTCTCCGGCCAATTCCAGGATCTGGCTGGCAATATTGCGCGCCGCGTTCGGCCGCGAAAGCGACTGCATGGCTTTACGCATGGCTTGCAGTTTGACAGGTTCCTTCAACAGGGTTTGCACCAACACCAATAATTCTTCCTTCAAGCGGCTGTCTTCGAGCACAATGGCCGCGCCGCGGTCAGCCAGATGATCGGCGTTCACTTTCTGGTAACGCCACGCATATGGATACGGGACGAGGATGGCCGGCACACCCAACAGCGGATACTCACCCAGCGAGGAAGCGCCTGCCCGCGAGACGACCAGGTCCGCGGCAGACATGGCGGCGCTCATCTCCTCATGGAGATAGGGGTACGCATGATAATCGCGTCGGTGCGACCCCAGGAGGGATTCCTTCGTCGCCTGCACTTGCGGCCAATCCAACTCGCCGCTGACGTGGATGACCTGCGCGATCTCGAGCAGGTACGGCAGGTGTTTGAGCACTGCCTGGTTGATCGAACGTGCGCCGCGGCTCCCACCCCAGACCATGAGCACGGGTTTGTCGTTGCTGAGGTTGAGCGCGGCACGAGCCGCAGTGCGGTCGTGCTGTCCAAAGTCCGCGCGGACGGGGTAGCCGGTTTCCACGACCGAACCCCGAGCGGGGAAGTAGCGAAGCGAGTCGGATGCGGTGACGGCAATACGGTCGGCAAAGCGGGCGATCGTTTTAAGCGCGAGAGCCGGCTCGATATCCGGCACGTAAAGCAGGGTCGGGATGTTGCGTCCGGCCAGGGCCATCGGTCCGGCGAGATAACCTCCGGTGAAGAAGAGCGCATCGGGTTTGAACTCACGCAGGATGCGGCGCGAGGCCGCAAATCCGCGCATGAGTTTGAGGGCGTTGCCCGGCAAAGCGCGCAAGCCCACACCATGCAACCCGGCGGCGGGAATGGTGGTGAAGGGAATGTTGGAGCGTTTGACCAACGCTTCCTCCATGCCGCCTTCTCCGCCCACCCACAGGGTTTCCACAGCGGGGCGTTCTCTCACGAGGGCGCTATGCACGGCGAGGGCGGGATACACTCCGCCGCCCGTTCCGCCAGCGCAGATCAACAATCGCACCGAAGGACCTCCATTCGTTTTCTGTTTCCGTGATCGCGCCGCGTTGACGCGAGATATTGAGCAAAATTCCAACCGCCGCGAGGGTGACGATCAGGTTTGATCCGCCCGCGCTGATAAATGGCAGAGCATTGCCGGCAAAGGGCATCAAACCAACCATCACGGCCATGTTAATGAGTGCTTCGATCGCGATCCATAACACCAGTCCCGAGGCAAGCAGTGTGCCAAGCATATCGGGTGCACGGCGGGCAATGATCAAGCCGCGCCAGATCAGCATGGCATACAGGCCGATCAATAAAATGGCGCCAACCAGGCCGAGTTCCTCCACGATCACAGCGAAGATGCTGTCGGTGGGAGGCACGGGCAGGCCGGTCAGTTTACTTTGTGAGTTGCCCAACCCCACCCCAAAAAAACCACCCTGCACAATGGCCTCGAACGAACGCAGCACGTGATACGAAGCCTGCGTGGGGTCTTTGATGCCGGCGATGAAGTCGCCGAGGCGCTGTTGGCCGGTGGAACTGACTTGGATAACGACCCAGGCCACGGCAGCCGTAACCACCAGCAGGAACACGATCTGCTTTAAGTCGCCGCCTGCCAGGAAGAAGAGCAAGCCGCCCATCAGGATGACCGTCGCAGCTGCGCTCAGGTCCGGCTGCAAAAAGATCAAGCCGCCGATGATGCCAAGGATCACGCTCAACGGCAGGAGGCCAAAACCGATATCGTGCAGATTGTCGCGTTTGGCATACAGCCAGACCGCAAGATAAATGATACTGATGATCTTCGCCAACTCAGATGGCTGTGCGGAACCCTCGAAGAAGGCGCGTTTGGCACCGAGACGGATCTCCTGCACAAGCAAAACGCCGACCAGCAGAAGGATGGTCAGAGCCATGATGGGCACGATCCACTTGCGGTATTGGTGATAATCAAAATGCGCGAGGACAAGCACACCAACCAGGCCGATGCCCAACCACATCAACTGACGGTTGAACATGTGCATCGGCGAGTTGCCCAGCGAAAGCGAAAAATCCCAGGAGGCGGAGAAAAGCATGATCAAACCGAAGACCAGCAGGCCCACGGTGGCGAGGATCAACGGCAGGTCCATGCCGCGTCTGGAACGGAGTCTTTCCGCTATAAAAGTTCCTGCACCCATGATTTAAACCTTTCTCCGCGCTCTGCGAAATCTTTGAACTCATCGAAACTCGTGCCGCCCGGCGATAACAGAACGACATGACCAGCCTCGGCGATCTCGGCCGCTTTCTGCACCGCCTCGCGCAATCCTCCGCAACGGGTCTGCGTGCGCGTCACACCAGACGGGGAACCGAACACTCCCGCGATCTTTTCTGCTGCCTCGCCAAAGAGCACGACATGCTCAACACGCTGGTGCACAAGATCAGCGAGGTCGCCCCACGGCAGGTTCTTGTCGCGGCCGCCCAGCAGGAGCACGATCGGCTCCTCGAACGAACGGATGGCGGCGCTTGTCCGCTCCGGCGCGGTGGCGATCGAGTCGTTGTACCAGCGCGCCCCGCGCAATTCGCGGACCAACTCCAGGCGGTGCGGCACGCCGCGGAAATTTTCAGCCGCCTCGAGCATGGCATCCAGCGAAAAATCCGCGGCATGCCCGACGGTGAAAGCGGCCAGCACGTTGCTCACATTGTGGTTACCGCGCAGTTGGATCTTCTCGCGCAACAGCAACGGCACATAAGCAAATCCATCGCGCAGGGAAAGCAGGCCGTCATCGGCATACGCGCCATCGAGACCTTCTTCCAGCGCCTTCAAGCTGAAGGTGAACAGGCGGCCCTTTGCGCGGTCACGCAGCCCCCAACTACCGGGGTCATCGTGACCAAGGATGGCGACGCCATTTGCATTTTGAAAGTCCAGCAGGCGCGCCTTGGCCGCAATATAGGCATCCATGGTGCCGTGGCGGTCGAGGTGATTCGGCGTGATGTTCAGGATCGTCGCGATATCTGTCGAGACGGTCATCTGGTCGAGCTGGAAACTGGAGACTTCGATGATGGCAAGATCGTCGGCGGTCATTTCATCCACGTAGTTGATGAGCGGGTCGCCGATGTTGCCGCCGATGAAGACAGTTGAAGAACGATGGGCATACGCCAGTTTCGCCATCTCGCCCACCAGGGTGGTGGTGGTGGTTTTGCCAGCCGAGCCGGTGATGCCGATGGTCTTGCAGGGCGCCGCTTCCAGGAAGATCTGCGTATCATTCGAAAACGGAATGCCGCGTTGCATGGCCTCAGCCACGATGGGCAGGGTCAACGGCACGCCGCCGGAGGGACACAGCAGGTCCACACGGTCGAGCAATTCCACAGGATGGCTGCCGAGGACCCATTCCACATCCACGTCCGCGAGGGATGCCTGCGCGGCACGCATGTCATCGAGCGGGCGCAGGTCATTGAGGATCACGCGCGCGCCATGGCGGGAGAGCCAGCGGGCGAGGGCCAATCCCTGCCGGGCGGCGCCGAGAATGAGAACGCGTTTGCCAGTCCAGTTTGTCATGGTCATTAAACAGAAAAAAACTAAACGATGGCGAGACCGACGCCCACCATTGCGGCGAGCAGGCCGATCAGCCAGAATCGTTGCACCACTTGTGTTTCGCTCCAACCGAGGAGTTCGAAGTGCAGGTGGATGGGAGCCAACTTGAACAAGCGTTTGCCCTTGGTCAGTTTGAAGTAGCCGATCTGCAGGGAAACGCTCAAGGCCTCGCTGAGCGGGATGATGCCGATCACAGGCAGGAGCGCCCAATGCCCGGTCATCAAGGCCACCACGGCCAGACCCGCCCCGAGGGAGAGCGAACCGGTATCACCCATGAAGAGTTCCGCCGGGTGAACGTTGAACCACAAAAAGCCGAACAGGGCGCCGACCAGCGTGAAGCAGAAGCGGGCAATGTAAACCTGGCCCTGCAGGGAGGCGATGATGCCATAGGCCACAAAAGCGGTGGCGGCGATCAGCCCAGCCAAGCCATCGAGGCCGTCGGTAAAATTAATGGCATTCGACTCGGCAACGATAATGAACGCCGCAATGGGCACGTACCAGATCCCAAGCGGAAGTTCGACGCCAATGCCGGGCAGGTATAGATCGGGAGCCTGGAGCACATATTTGAGTACGATGGCGGTAACGATCGCAAGGATGACCTGACCCATGAATTTGGCACGGATGGTCATTCCTTCTCCGCGGCGTTTCCCGCGAATACCTTCCCAGTCATCGAGTGCGCCAAGGATGCCAAAACAGATCATGACAACGATCGGAACGATGACGGAGCGGCCGATCCCGGTCACGCCCAACATGGGAGAGATGTTGATCAACAGCGTGAAAAGGATGGAAGGGGCGAGGAACATGATGCCGCCCATGGTGGGGGTGCCCATCTTCACCATGTGGATGCCCGGCTCTTCCACACGAATCACCTTACCGATCTTGAAATGCCGCAGGATGCGCAACAGCGGGCCGCCCCAAATGACGGTCATCATGAAAGAAAGGACAGCCAGGCTGAGAGCCAAAGGTACCTGTGTCATGACTGTACCTCCAGCGCAGCTACGATACGGTCCATGCGTAAACCGTGCGAGCCTTTTACCAACGCTACATCGGCAGAAATGAGATGCTTGCCCAGCCAGTTTACGATCGGCTGGGATTCTTCAAATTCATGGATATTGGACCTGCTCATCCCGGCGCGTCGTGCCGCTTCGGCGATCATGTGGGCGCGCGGGCCAAGGGTAAGCAGGACATCGCAAACACGGGCGGCGCGCAAGCCCACCATCTCGTGTCCCTGTTTTTCATATGGGCCGAGTTCGAGCATATCACCCAACACGGCAACTTTGCGGCCTTCGAGTTCGTCGAGCAGGTTCAGTGCGGCCAGCATCGATTCGGGCGAGGCGTTGTAGCTGTCATCGAGCAGGAGCGCGCCATTCTGGCTGCGCACCGCAACGAGGCGCAACTGTGTATGTCCCTGCCGCAAACCTTCAAGGATCTCCTGCCAGTTCATGCCTTCGGCCAAGCCGGCAGCGGCGGCGCACATGGCGGTATGCACGGAGTGGCGGCCGATCAGCGGAACTCGCACGGCAAGGGTTTCTCCACCATGATGCAGATTGAATCGGATGCCCTC
>CAYNQA010000180.1:0-6723 GCA_964399225.1 uncultured Anaerolineaceae bacterium | reverse complement strand
ACGCCGTTCACCTACATCGTCAAATCGGGCGATACGCTGGGCGCCATCGCCGAGCAATTCCGCATTCCGCTCGACGCGCTGATGGCCGCCAACCCAAACGTCTCGCCGAACGCGATGTCGGTCGGGCAAAAACTGCTCATCCCCGCCGACATCAACAATCCCAGCGGCGAACCGACCGCCACGCCCGCGCCCTTCGCCATCACGCAGGTTCAATGCTATCCAACTGCTGACGGTGGATTGTGGTGCTTCGCCCTCGCGCGCAACGACTCGGGGTCCGCGTTGGACAATCTCTCCGCGCGCATCTCGCTTCTTTCCTCCGACGGGAAACTGGTCACCGCGCAAACGGCCATCACACCCCTCAATCGAATCCCGCCTCGCTCGTCCATGCCGTTGACCGTCTTCTTCCCCGCGCCTCTTCCGGCCGGTGTCACTCCGCGCGTGCAGACACTCTCCGCATTTTCGCTCGCAGAGGATGATCAGCGCTATTTGCCGGTCACGTTGATCGGGCTGACCACCGTCATCGCTCAGGATGGCCGCACGGCGCAAGTCAGCGGGCAGGCGAGTCTCTCCGAGACGGCCTCACCCGCTAAAACCGTCTGGGTGGCGGCGGTGGCGTATGATTCGTCCGGCCGCGTGACCGGCTTCCGCCGCTGGGAATGGTCCGGCACGCTTGAAACGCTGGGGAGCATTCCGTTCGACTTCGTTGTATCCAGTTTCGGGTCCGACCTGACGCGGGTGGAAGTCTTCGCGGAGGCGCGGCCATAAACCCATACAATTGTGATAGTCCACTTAATTGACTTCACTCCCTCTTACAAGTATAATTTTCCATCGTTTCCAAACTTGAGGCAATAATGGCATTACGCGGCAACCTTCGTGACTTTACAGTCACCCAACTTCTCAATCTGATCAACCTGGCACAAAAGACCGGCACCCTGGTGGTGGACGGCCCGAGTGAGCAGGCTCAGATCGCTTTCCGCGATGGCAAGCTGGCTTATGCGCGCGTGGGACAGGAAGATAACCGCCTCGCAACCGTGCTGCACAAGGCCAACAAACTTTCGGTGAACCAGTACCGCACCATTGTGGAACGCGCCGGTCACATGTCGGATAAAGAGCTGGGCCTGGCGCTCATCAACGCCGGGTACGTTTCGCAGGAGGATATTCTCCTCAACCTGCAAGGCTATTTCACCGATATCATCCGCCGCCTGTTCACATGGGTGGAAGGCATCTTCCACTTCGAAGCCGAGTTGATGCCGCCCGATGACCGCATCAACGTGCGCCTCGATCTCGAAAACCTGATCATCGAAGGTTCGCGACAACTGCGCGAGTGGGAACAACTGCAGGATGAGATCCCCAGCCTCGACATGGCCTTGAAGTTCACCGAACGCCCGCTCAAGAACGTGAACCTGAGCGTGGAAGAGTGGCGTGTTGTGTCCTACATCAACCCCAAGAACACCATCCGCCAGATCGCGGCCACGAACAAAATGAACGACCTTGAGATCCGCCGCATCGTGTATGGGTTGGTGCAGGCCGGCCTGGTGGAGGTCACCCGGCCCGAAGGCGCCAAGGTGCCGCTGCCGCAACGCTCCTTCCCGAGCGAGAACAAAGAAGAACAAAAATCATTGGTCAACAAATTAATTGGACGCATACGTTCGTTGTAGCTCCCTCTAGAATTCATTCGGAAGGATTCAAGCATGCAAACTGTCAAAATGGTGGTCACAGGCCCCTTCAGCGCCGGCAAGACGGAGTTTATCCAGTCTGTCAGCGAGATCGATGTCGTCTCGACCGAGCGCAAGATCTCCGGCAAGGAGGAACGCTCGGTAAAAGAATCCACGACCGTGGCCATGGATTTCGGCCGCATCACCGTGGATGAAGACCTGGTCCTTTATCTGTTCGGCACCCCCGGGCAAAAACGTTTTGATTTCATGTGGGAGATCCTCTCCGAGGGAATGCTCGGCTTTATTGTGATGGTAGACAGCACCCGCCCCGAAACCTTCCGCGAGGCGCGCAGCATCCTCGAAACCTTCCGCGCCTACGCCCCCACCCCCTACGTGGTGGCCGCCAACAAACAGGATAAAAAGGACGCCTGGGAGATCGAAGACATGCGTCACGCCCTGCGCCTCGATGCCAAAACCAAACTTCTCCCCTGCACCGCCACCGACCGTGCTTCCGTGAAGAGCGTTCTGCTCGAACTGCTCTACAGCATCCTGGCCGAGATGGAGTCCGGCAACGGGGGATAAACACCGTGTGTGAGTAGCTGTGTCATCGATCACGACTGATCAGGGAATCGTTCACTACGAAGTATATGGCCGCGGCAAGCCGGTCATTCTTTTGCATGGATGGCTTGGCTCCTGGGGACTCTGGCAGGAAACCATGGCCTACCTCGGCCAGTACTACCGCACCTACGCGCTCGACTTTTGGGGGTTTGGCGAATCGGGCAAAAAACGCGAAACCTACGCCGTTCAGGATTTTGTCAGCCTCGTTGGCCAGTTCATGGAACAACTCGGCATCGTGCGCGCGCCCATCGTCGGTCATAGCATGGGCGGCACCGTCAGTCTCTCCGTCGCCATGCGCTATCCCGACCGGGTCAGCAAGGTGGTGGTGGTCGGCTCGCCGATCGTCGGCTCGTCGCTGGCGCCCCTGCTCAAGCTGGCCGGCTACCGCATGAACGCCTTCCTGCTCTTCAACATGATGGGCCCCTTCCGCGCCTTCATGAAATACTACTACTCGAAAGTGATCTGCTCCGACCCGCGCTTCCCCGCAATGATGGACCGCGACCTTTCGAAGACCACGCTCGAATCCTTCCTCAACAGCATTGCATCCCTGCGCCGCACCGACCTGCGCCCCATGCTCAACCAGGTGAAGGTCCCCGCCCTTGGCATTTACGGCGACACCGACAAGGTTGTTCATCCGCTACAATGGCAGCCCATGCAAGCCGGTATCCCCCAGGCCCAGATCATCCGTTTCCCGCATGCCGGTCACTTTCCCATGCTGGAAGAACCCAAGCCCTTCGCCGAAAAACTCAAAGCCTTTCTGGATGAAGCGATCGTAGTCCCACCTCCCCAGCCGGCTCCCCTCCCCGAACCAGCCCTCCCCACCTTCCCAAACGGTAAACCCGAGAACTACACCATATGACCCTTCATTATCCCAGCCGAATGGGACACATCCTGCTCGATGCGATGGAGGAGGTCATGGGACGCAACGCCCTGCAGGATATCCTGATCCGCGTCGGGCTTGAACCGTTGGCGGGCGCCCGCGCATCGGGCAACACCGACCTCCAACTTTCCCCCGAATCCATCCGCGACCTGAACCACGCCCTCGCCCAGACCTACGGTCCGCGCGCCGGACGCGGCCTGGCCCAACGTATCGGCCGCGCCTGCTTCAAATACGGCTTGCGCGTTTACGGAGAAACGCTTGGGCTCACAAGAACAGATTTCCGCACCCTGCCCTTCCGGGCAAAACTGCGCACCGCCGGGCAGGCCCTGGCCAGCCTTCTCAACGAACAAGCCAGCCAGAACGTTCAGATCGCAGAAGCGGATGGGAAACTGCTCTGGCGCGTCGAGCAATGTCCACTCTGCAGCGGACGCCGCGAAAGCGAACCGATCTGCAACCTCACCGTGGGCCTTTTGCAGGAGTCGCTTTACTGGTTGAGCAGTGGTAAGATATTCCGCGTGGAAGAGACGCAATGCATCGCGCGCGGCGACGCCGCCTGCCTGATCGAGATCCACACCACGCCATTGGATTAACCTCATGCTGAAAGTCATTCTGCCGGCCCCCAACCGTATCACCCCATTCAACGAAATGGCACGCGACCTGCGCATCCAAAACCATCCGCTTTGGCTGTGGCAGCGCAACGTGCTTGCCCCCTACGTGACCCGCGAACAGGAACTGGCTCCCCGCGACCCCCTGCCGCGCGAGCGCGAAGAGATGATCGTTCACCGCAACAATCTCTTTTTCAACCACGATTACATCAAGACATTCATCACCGCGGCGCGAAAGACCGGCCACGCCTGCCGCGCAGCCTTCTCTGCCGAAGACCCGGCCTTCCGTGAACACGCCTTGCCGCTTTCCAGCTCCTACACCGTGGCGGGTGGCATTTATCTCGCCGACCTGTGGTACTACCCCCATGGCCCCGTCGCCGATGTGGAACCGCTCGTCATCGACCTGGACTCTAAAGAGGTCGGCTACTACCACGTGCCCACCTACATGGCCGACCAAAGCGGTGACCTGACGTATCAGGTGCCGCGCCGCGCCCTCCTTGCCATTGACTCATGGGTGCACATCTACATTGCAGACATTGTGTATGGGATCTTCGGCCGCGCCTTGCGCACCGAGGATCGTTTGAACAACGATCTCCCCTACAAACTCAATATCCTCGGCAAAGCGCTCTATGAAGGCCGCCAGGTATTGGAGTGTTCCGAGCTTGTGAAAGTGGGAAAAAATTGCAACATCCATCCGGGCGCGCTCATCTTCGGTCCCACCACGATCGGCGACAATGTGACCATCGACGCCGGTGCCGTGATCGAGAACTGCATCATTGGCAATAACGTCAATGTTTCGCAGGATGTCCAGTTGATGCTTTCGGTGGTGGGAGACGGCGTCTTCCTGCCATTCCGCTCAGCCCTCTTCATGACCACCGTGATGGAAAACTCCATGATCGCGCAGAACACCTGCTTACAAATGTGTGTGGTGGGGCGCAATACCTTCATCGGCGCGGGCAGCACCTTCACCGATTATAATTTGATCCCCGCACCGATCCTTGCCCGCGATGGACACAATGAGCTGGCTCCCTCCAACCGCCCCGTGATGGGCGGATGCGTGGGGCATAACTGCCGTCTCGGCTCGGGCATGATCGTTTTCCCGGCCCGCACCATCGAATCAGACGTGGTGCTGTTCGCCTCACGCGAACGCCGCGTGATCGATCGGGATATACGTTATGAAGAGAGCGACCACCACCGTCTGAAGAGCGCAAGTCTGCACCGCCGCCTCTACCCGCGCGGCGACGAATCGACCGGGTCGGAGGTGGAATCATGGTGAAGGAATGGACTCGTTCGCATTTATCATCCACCCCATCAACGTCAAACGCGACGTGCAAAAGAAGTTCCCGTTCCTCGGCCGCGTGCTGAGCGAACGGCAGATCGAATTTTTCTCGCAACACTTTCCCCCTGTCTACCTATCTGAAATCGAAGGCGTCACTTCGGCCTCCACCGGCAAGCAGGTGAAGGGCTGGCTTATTGCCTGCCCCCTCACCCCGCGCCAGATGATGGAGTTACCGGAAGGGCGGGTTTATCGTAAAATTATCCAAACCGGCCGAATGGCCGAGCGTTTGGGTGCGCACCTGCTTGGGTTGGGCGCTTATACCTCGGTGGTCGGCGACGCCGGCCAGACGATAGCCCGCGCGCTCGATGTGCCGGTTACCACCGGCGACTCGTACACGGTGGCCATGGCGGTGCAGGCCATCCGCAAGGCGGCAGAGACGATGGAGATCCCCCTCCGCAATGCGACAGCCGCCGTGGTGGGCGCTACCGGCTCGATCGGCCGCGTCTGCGCGGACCTGTTGGCGGATGACGTTGGCAAGCTGATCTTGATCGGCCGGCGGGAGGATGCGCTCCGCGACGTGCAAGCCCGCCTGGCGGTCCATGCGCGAGCCGAGTTGAGCGTGAGCACCAGCATGGATTCGCTCCGCGAGGCAGATCTCATCCTGACCGTAACGAGCGCCATCCATGAAGTGATCCACCCCGAGCATTTACGCCCGGGCAGCGTGGTCTGTGATGTAGCCCGCCCCCGTGACGTTTCTGCAATGGTCGCGGCGACAAGAGATGATATATTTGTGATTGACGGCGGAATGGTGGACGTGCCAGGCCCCGTTGATTTCCATTTTAACTTTGGTTTACCGCCAGGCAAGGCATATGCCTGCATGGCCGAAACGATCGCCCTGGCATTGGAAGGGCGCCTTGAAGATTACACTCTTGGCAAGGAGATCACCCGCGAACGCGTGGATGAGATCACCGCCATTGCCGAACGACACGGCTTCCGCTTGAGCGGATTCCGTTCGTTCGAGAAGAGCGTAACGCCTGAACAGATCGAGATCGTGCGGCGGAACGCAAAACGAGCAAGTCGTAACTAATTTCTGGGAGGCTCGTATGGGCAAAGCTAGACTTTTGGTTGTGGAAGACGACAACGACATCGCCAACATGCTGAAGATCTATTTCAGCGGCATGGACTATGAGGTGGATATCGCGCCTCGTGGCGGCCTGGCCTTGGAAAAAACCCGCTCGGTGTTGCCGCACCTGATCGTGCTCGATATCATGCTGCCCGATATCGACGGTTACGAGGTCTGCCGCAACCTGCGCACCAACACACGCACCAGCCACATCCCGGTCATCTTCCTGACCCAGCGCGATGAACGCAGTGACAAACTGCAAGGCCTGGAGTTGGGCGCGGACGATTACATTACGAAGCCCTTTGATATCGAAGAGTTGAAACTGCGCGTGCAGGGCGCCATCCGCCGTTCGGAACGCGAGAGCCTCACCGATCCCCGCTCCGGTCTCCCAGCCGGACGCCTGATTGAAGAGCAGCTCCGCAAGATCATCCGCCAGGATGATTGGGCCCTGATTGATATACGCGTGAACAACTTCGACCCATTCCGCGATGTGTATGGCTTTGTGGCCGGTGACGATGTGCTGCGCTTTACGGCCATGCTCCTCAATGAAGTGGTGGATGAAA
>CAYNQA010000179.1:0-6750 GCA_964399225.1 uncultured Anaerolineaceae bacterium | reverse complement strand
GTCCCGCCTTCGAGGGCGGCGAGACAATCCTGCAGGGCTTTGCGCGTGGGGTTGAGGGTGCGCGAGTATTCGTAGCCCTGGCGCGGCTTGCCGATCCCGTCCTGCATGTACGTGGATGTGAAATAGACCGGCGTCATGACTGCACCGTTGTTTGGATCGGGTTCCTGCCCCGCATGAATGGCTAATGTTTCGAAATTCATTTTTCTCCTTTGACTCCTTCGCAGATTGGTTCAATCCCGAAGGGATGGCATGATTATAACGAAGCAATGCGCAGGGCGCTAATCCCGAAGGGATGAAATGGATTTTTTGTGTCACCCCTTCGGGGTTTTATGGAAACATCCTCCTCGTCTAGAATCGTTACACTCCTCCGGAGTTTTCAAACATCCAGTTACATCGTTTGAATCTTCCCTTCATCTGCCACCCAAACATCCGAGGCGAAACGCTGGATAAAGCTCCTGTCGTGGACGACCGCCAGGATCGTGCCCTTGAAGTTTTCCAGCGCCTCTTCGAATCTCTCCCGCGAAGGGATGTCGAGATGGTTGATCGGTTCGTCGAGCACCAGGAAGGTGCATCCTTGCGCCACGAGCGTGGCAAGTTGCAGGCGGGCGCGCTCGCCGAACGAGAACTCGCCAATGCGGCGCAGCGGATCGTCCCCGGCGAAGAGAAAGAAGTGTAGGAAGTTGCGTGTGTCCGTTTCGTTGAGCGATGAGACTTGTTGAATGGTCTGCACCGCGTTCAGATTTGGGTCGAGCATTTCCTGCTCCTGCGCCATGTAACCGAGCTTGACGTTTGCGCCAAGCCGGAAGCTGCCCGCCAGCACTGGAATTGCGCCAGTGATCGTGCGGATGAAGGATGTCTTGCCTGCGCCATTCGGTCCTGTCAGAATGATGCGTTGACCGGCGCGGATGCTCAAATTCAGGTTTTCCAGCAACGGCACTTCTGGCGTATAGCCAACATGGAGCGATTCGGTAATGAGCACATCTTTCGATTGATGCTCAGGCGCGCCGAGGTCGAGCTTCATCTTCCATGCCTGACGGGGCATTTCCTTGCGATCCTCGTCCATGATCTTTTCGATGCGGCCTTCGATGCGAAGGGCGCGGCGGGCGGTGTGCGTGGTCCGGTCGCCGAAGAATCCTTTTGCGAATTTGTCGCGCGTGTCGCCTTTGCCGCCTTTGCGGAACTGTGAGATACGCCTTAGGTGCCGCGCGGCGTTGTGCAGTTTCTTAATCTCATCAACCTGGTCGCGGTACTCGTGGTAGGCCTTATCGAACTCGGCTTGCTTGACGGCGAGATAGTCACTGTAGCTGCCTGGGAACGCGCGCAGATTGTGTGTCTTTGTGTCGAGCTCGAGGATGGATGAAACCGTGTTGTCGAGGAAAACGCGGTCGTGCGAAACGATCAGCGCAGCTCCGTCGAAACGCGTGAGCCAATCTTCCAGCCATTCGAGCATTTCGATGTCGAGATGGTTGGTGGGTTCGTCGAGCAGGAGCAGATGAGGTGCTTGCAGAAGGATGCGCGCGAGCATCAGGCGGGTTTTCTGTCCGCCGCTGAGGTGGGTGACGGGTGTATCGAGCGGGAGGTGCTCGAGTCCCAACGGGGAAAGGATCGACTCGAGACTTGGCCCGGAGCCGCTCAAACGTGCAAGGGCGGAATCATAGCGGGCTTGGATGTGCAGGTCGGATGGGTCGTTCGCCAACGCCTGCGCGAGGGATTCCACCTCGCGGACTGGGTCGCCCGGGGAATCAGAATCCGTTCCGAGGGCGGAGCGAAGCGTGGACTCGGGGGGCAGGTCCATGCCCTGGGCGAGGTATCCGATCCGCAGGTTGGGCCGCGTCGTGGATACGTTCCCAGAATCCGGCGCTTCGAGCCCGGCCAGGATGCGCATGAGCGTGGTCTTGCCGGAGCCGTTGGGTCCGATCAGGCCGATGCGTTCGCCCGTGCTGATATTGAATGTGACGTCTTGAAGGATCGGCTGGATGCCGAAGTATTTATCGAGGTGGTGTGCGCTAAGCATAATTTCTCCGTAACTTAAAAACAAAAACCGAGGGCAAGCCCTCGGCCGCAAAACCCGGCTGGGTTACCCAAAAGCATTGACAAGTTACTGAGAAATCACCATTGCGTTCACTCCTGTGTTGATGGCGGCATTATAGCATATTGGGGCGTTATGAAAAGCAGGCAATTGCCAGATGATTTATGCTCGGGTAAACTAGACCTTATGTCTCCAAATTCAGAAACCAATCCGTTGATCACAATTCGAAATCTGGTGAAGGTGTATAAAACACCCGCCGGAGATTTTACGGCCATCAAAGGCATGGACGTGGATGTGCAGAAGGGCGAGTTCGTGGCCGTCATCGGTAAATCGGGCAGCGGTAAATCCACCTTCATCAACATGATCACCGGCGTGGACCGTCCGACTTCGGGCGAGATCCATATTGCTGGTGCGCCGGTACACGCGTTCAATGAAGCGCAGATGGCCGCCTGGCGTGGGCGGAATTTGGGGATCGTTTTCCAGTTCTTCCAATTATTCCCGACGTTGACGTTGCTCGAAAACGTGATCCTTCCGATGGAGTTGAACAATCTTTATTCGAAGAAGGAGCGCAAGGAGAGGGCGATGCATTTGCTTGCCACTGTGGAGATGGCGGAGCAGGCGCACAAGCTTCCCTCGTCTGTTTCGGGTGGGCAACAGCAGCGTGTGGCGATCGCGAGAGCATTGGCGAATGATCCGCCGCTTCTCGTCGCGGACGAGCCGACGGGCAACCTCGACTCGAAGACGGCCGCAAAGATCTTTGGTTTGTTCGAGGAATTGGTCGCGGCGGGGAAAACAATTTTGATGGTGACACACGATGCCGCCCTGGCACGGCGTGTGAATCGCACCATCCTCGTTTCGGATGGCGAGATCGTGAATGAATATCTTGTGCGGGCTTTGTCCACACTTAATCAGGATCAGCTTGTGGAAGTGACGCGGCGCGTGAAGCCGCATAAATTCCCTGCGGGAGCCGCGATCATCCGTCAGGGAGAAGTCGGTGATAAGTTTTACATTCTCCTCGATGGCGAAGCGGATGTGTTCATCGATGCGCCCGGTGGGACAGAGATGCACGTCAACCGTTTGCGTCAGGGACAATACTTCGGCGAGATGGCGCTGCTTGGCGGGGGTGTCCGCACGGCGACGGTGAAGGCCAGCGAGGACGGCCCCGTTTCCGTCGTTGCATTAGACTCGAAAGCCTTTGGCGCCTTGATCGAAGATTCACGCACGTTGCGCGAAGAGCTGAATGACCTGATCGAAAAACGCAATCTCTACAATCAGCTGCAATCATTCTCCCTGCTCGACCAGGCCGCGCTTGGCGAGATGCTCAAAACCCGTAAAGCCGTGGCATATCCATCCGGCCATGACGTCATTAAACAAGGCGATATGGGCGATACCTTCTACCTGCTTGCCGAAGGCAAGGTGGACATCCTGATCCGCGATGAAGATGGGCGGGAGATGCAGATCAACCGCCTGGCGAAAGGCTCGTTCTTCGGGGAAATGGCTTTGATGGGCGACCGCCGCCGCACAGCGACAGTCCGAGTGACGGAGGGTGAGACCGCCAGTGTAGTGGAATTAACCGCCGAGGAGTTTGAAACACTTTCGCGCGCATCTGAAAAATTCCAGCATGAAATTCATGCGGTGGCCGGCAAGCGCAAACAGCAACTCGAAAAACGCGCTCCGCGGAAGGCACAAAAATGAGTGTCCGCGGGACGAAGGTTTTCCGCGACCTGCTTTCGAGCAAGTCGCGCAGTCTGCTTGTCGTTCTTGCCGTGGCGGTCGGCGTGGCCGCTTTTGGCCTGATGTTGACGGGGCGCATTGTGCTCGAGCAAAACTTGCGCGAGGGATATGCGGCGACCAACCCTGCCCAGGCTGTGCTCACGCTTGCCCCATTCGACTCGCACACAGTGACGTATGTCCGCGAGCGGGATTACGTGGCCGATGTGCAGGCTGAGCGTGTCGATCTCGCGCGCATCCAGGCCGGACCCGGAAACTGGCTCAACCTGGAGATCCGCACCATCCCCGATTTTGCCGACCTGACGATCAATCGCCTGCGGATGGACGGCGGCACCTTGTCCACGCCGCCGCTCAACTCGATCTTGCTCGAACGCTCATTGAAAAACCTGATCGAAGTTGGTGATTCGCTGACATTCGAACTCCTCAACGGCGATCAATACACTCTGTCTGTGGCGGGATTTGTCAACGACCTGTCGCGCGCTCCCTCCGAGATCAGCCTGACCGCCGCCGGCTACATTTCGTCTGAGACTGCGCGCAACCTCGATTTGGATAAGAATTACACACGCTTGCTTGTTCGTTTCAAGGATGTTCGTACCCGCCCCGAGATCGAGGTCAGAACCACCGAACTCGTGGAGGATCTTGAGTCGCAAAATCAAATCGTGTTGGTGACATCTGTTCCTGTGCCAGATAAGTACCTGCTCGACGACAGCATGAACTCCGTACTGCTCATCCTTGGTGCGCTTGGCGCATTGACCTTGATCCTGAGCGGCTTTCTGGTCACAAGTGTCATGTCTGCGGTGATGACCCAGCAAGTTCCACAGATCGGCATCCTCAAATCGCTGGGCGGAAGACTGCACCAAACCATGGCGCTCTATTTTCAAGAAGTGCTGATCTTCGGCGTGCTGTCGCTGGTGTTGGCCATTCCAATGGGATATGTCGGGGCGTATTTCCTCTCGGGCGGTATGGCTGCCGGTATGAACTTCAATGTGGATCATTTTTTCCTTCCGCCCATTACGCTGATCTTGCAAGCCTTTGCGGCCTTGATGGTGCCCCTTCTCGCTTCGCTTGCGCCGATCCTCTCGGGATCGCGCATCACGATCCGTGAGGCGATCAGCAATTACAAACCCGAGACCGGCACCCGCCTGAATCTCGGCGACCTGCCGCAATTGGCAAACCTATCGATCCGCAACACTTTCCGCCGTCAGGGACGCCTGATGTTGACGTTTATCGCGCTGTTGTTGGCAGGAGCCATGTTCATTGCCATCATCGGGATTCGTGCATCCATGCGAGAGGCGCTCGCTGAATCGCAAAAAGCCTCCAATTACGATCTGGGCGTGGACTTTGTGCAACCTTACTCGGCCAACAAACTCCGCGCTGACGTGGAAGATATCGCCGGTGTACGCGATACCGAAGCATGGTTGATCGATAACGGCCGCCTCGTCTTTGATGATGATCACTTGAGCGGCGGCATCGTCATCACCGCCGTCCCGGCCGGTTCCCAGATGACCCAGCCATCGGTCATCCACGGCGCATGGCTGGACCCGAATGTGGAACGCGGACTCTTCGTCAACGCAGATTTCCTCGAAATCTCGCCCTCGCTCCAGATCGGCTCCGTGGTCACCTTGCGGATCGGTGGTCAGGAGAAGAACTGGGTCATTCTTGGTTCGGGCGGCCGCGGTTTTATTCCGACCGCTTATGTTTACTACGATGATCTTGTCGAGCAAACTGGCATGTCTGGCCTGGCCAACCGCCTTGTCATCCAAACTGACTTGTCTGATCCTGCATCGCAATCGCAGGTCCAAACCGACGTGCTGGGCAGGCTCGATGCTGTTAATTTCGATGTGGCGGGCTCTCAGACCACCACGCAGTTGAAGGAATCCAACGCTGCTTCGATGGATATTTTGGTTGTGCTTTTGTTATCCATGGTAGTGCTGGTATCACTGGTGGGCGGACTTGGGCTGGCGATCACGATGAGCCTGAACGTGATCGAACGCACTCGTGAGATCGGAATCTTACGTGCCATTGGTGCGCGCAACGGGGTGGTCCGCCGCGTGGTGGTGTTGGAGGGATTGGTGATCGGCTTGATCAGTTGGGCCTTGGCCATTCCCTGCTCGGTCCCTCTCGCCATCTGGCTGGGCGATTCGTTGGGCGTATCGCTGCTGGCTCAACCCCTTGATTACATCTTTGCCTGGGATGCCGTTGGCATCTGGCTTGCCATTATGATCTTGATCTCGATCGTTGCCAGCCTGGTCCCGGCGCAGACGGCTGCGCGCCTCACCATCCGCGAAGCACTGGCGTACGAATAATCAATATCGAACCGTCTCACTTCCACGGAGACAAAGGAATATATGACCAAAACCATTCTTGCAGTTCTTGCCCATCCCGATGATGAATCGTTCGGCCTTGGAGGCACGCTCGCCTTGTATGCCCAGCGCGGCTATGACACCTACCTCGCCTGTGCCACGCGCGGCGAAGCGGGCACCGTGGACGCGGAGCATCTGCGCGATTTCAAAGATATCGCTTCCCTGCGCACTGCTGAGCTGGCTTGCGCCGCCGACCACCTCGGCCTTAAGGGCGTCTTTTATCTCGGCTATCGCGACTCGGGCATGCCCGGCTCGGAGGACAACAAACATCCGCAAGCGCAGATCAACCATCCCGTCGAGGAAGTGGCGGCGCAGGTTGTGAAACACATCCGCGAGCTGAAGCCGGATGTCGTCCTGACATTCGATCCGATCGGCGGGTACAAACATCCGGACCATATTCACATCCATAAGGCAACGGTGCTTGCATTTGAAAAAGCGAACGACGCATCGTTCCACCCCGAAGCGGGTGCCCCGTTCCGCCCATCGGCGCTTTACTATCAGGTTTTTCCGCGCGGGTTCCTGAAAGCGATGACCCGCCTCATGCCGATCTTCGGCAAGGACCCGACGAAGTGGGGCCGCAATGGTGATATCAACCTCAAAGAACTCGCCGAGGTTGATTTCCCCGTC
>CAYNQA010000178.1:0-6778 GCA_964399225.1 uncultured Anaerolineaceae bacterium | reverse complement strand
CGTTGTATTTGGGGCGGTGTTTCTTGATGAGGTTCATCTCGAGGATGAGCGCTTCAAGCTCCGAGCCGACCACGATCCACTCGATATCGCGGATGTCGCGCACGAGGCGGCGGGTCTTATTGTCGTGGCTTGAATCCGCATGGAAGTAGGAACGCACACGGTTCTTCAAGCTGACTGCCTTGCCCACGTAGATGATGGTCCCCTCTTCGTTCTTCATCAGGTAACAGCCGGGCTTGGCTGGCAGCGTGGACAAAATGCCCTGGATCTTCTCGGAAATTTCCATGCGCGCAATTTTAGCACAGCGGAATCCGTGCTTGACTTTCCGTAAAGGTCATATACAATACACCCATACTTCATCCCAAGGAGGATCAAATGTCTGCACGTATTCGAATCGGTTTGATTGCTGGAGCTATTTCCCTCGTTTTGACAATCTGCGTTTCCATTGCGGTCGGCATCTGCGGCCCGGTGGTTTCATTGATCGCCGGCGCGGTGGCTGGCTATTTCACCGTCAAGCAGGAAAACCCGGCCTCGCAGTCAGAGGGCGGCAAGAGCGGTGCGATCTCCGGTGCCATCGCCGGCGCGGGCGGCGTGATCGGTCAGTTTATCGGCGGTATCGCCACCCTGACCATTCTGCCCTCCCTGATGGAATCCATGGGCAATTACAGTTATAGCGGTGCGAGCGGCGAAGCCAGTTATTGGCTGGGCGGTGTCGGTGCTGCGTTCTGTTTTGGCTTGGTGGGTGTTGTGCTGGCGGCCATCGGCGGATTTGCCACGGGTTACATGAACTCGAGCAACAAGCCTGCTGAACCTGCCGAGCCTGCTCCAATGTAGTCAGTAGCAACCCTGTCGTAACATGAAAACTCCCCGCCTTTTGGCGGGGAGTTTATTATTTTTCCTGATACTCGTATGGTTGTGAAGTGACCGAAGGTGTTGGCCCAAGCGGCATCACCTGTCCCGCTCCGATCAAAATATCCATATCGGCCATGTAATACGCATGTTGGTAGGCGGTTAGAACGCCGCCCTCACCGGGGATCGGGTCGATGTTTTCATCGCCATTCAGATCCACGCCGGTCACGATCTGGTCTGCGAGGGCAACGGCCTGCACTACTGTACTGCGAACATCCTGCGAGGGCATATCTTTCAAGATGCTTAGGCACAGATCGCGCAACTGTACCATCCAATCCTCCACGTTCATGATGGAGGTGATGACATGGCCGCCGTGCAAGATCACATTTGCGGGCGCATCCCCGCCCTGCATGGCATAAAGCGTGTGCGATTCAACGCCCTCAATGTAGCCGGGGCTGTCCCCGTTCAATAGCAAGCCATAGCCGTCGCCCGGGTCGGTCACTTCTCCGTCACCGTCCAGATCACCATACTCGGGAGCTTGCGAGCCTACGATCAAGTTTACGATCGCTTCGGCACTCCTCATGGCTGCCGCTTTATCATTCGCATCCACTGCGGCCAGCATGGCGTTGGCCTGCTCATCCACCAGCTTTGAATCGATCCACAAGCCTTCGATCAACGCGATCTCATTCGGCGAGTCCGAAACGCTTGCCAGAACATGACGGACATGGGTCAGCGCGTTTCTGGGAATGCTCGATGAAAAGGCGACCACTCCCGATGAATTGGGACTAGGATCGGGAGAAGGCTCAACGGTGATCTCCATGCTGTCATAACGCGCGAGCATGTTGCGGCTCTGCCCATCTACAAAACTTAGGCTGCCGTTGCCTTGTGCGTCGAGTTCCAGCACGCCGAGGCTGCGGCGAATTTCTCCGCCCACCAGCCAGGCCTCGTAATGGAAGCCTTCCGCAGGAAGCGGCATTTCGCTCACGAAGACCGTCACACCATCGAGCAGGCCGGCTACATCCTGGAAGCGAAGCCTGCCAACGGATGCAACTTCAACGATCGGACCGGGCTGGACCGCTGTGCCGTGATCCATGTCCATCCCGCCGGTCGGTTCCCCGGGGACGGCGGATGAGGCAGTTGCCGGCCCGTTATTGTCTCCGCGCGGGATCAGCAGGAAAGCAAGTGCCGCTACAACAAGCAGGATCGAGAAGAATCCCCAGCGCATCAGGTTCGGCTGCGGAAGGGTTACGGTGATCTGTGTGGGATGAGTGTGTGGTGTGACCGGCTTGCTCAAACTTTCCGGCACCGAGATCGGCGGGAGCGTGTCGGCCATGGTCAGGGTGCCGAGCGCGGAAAGGAAGGCATTGGAAAATTCGCCGGCCGTTTGATAACGATTGGCTGGGTTTTTCTCGAGAACGCGATTGAGGACCACTTGCAGTCCGGGGGAGAGGTCGGCGATGGGGGCGGGGGGATCGTAGAGTACCTTATGCATCACCGTCGTGATCGTCTCCCCGTCGAAGGGGACACGCCCGCTGAGCATCTCGTACACAAGCACGCCCAGCGAGTACACATCAGCACGATGGTCCACGTGCTCGCCGCGCGCCTGCTCGGGGCTCATGTAGGCCGGTGTGCCGGTGATGAGTCCGCTTGAGGTTTGAGTTGCCGAGTCGAGCACGCGCACCAGACCGAAGTCGGCAAGAAGCGGTTCGGCGTCCACGGGCAGAGCATCGCCCAGTTTCACCGATCCCGATTTGGAGTAGAGGAGAACATTGCCGGGCTTGATATCGCGGTGGACCACGCCTTGCAGGTGGGCGTAGTCGAGCGCTGAAGCCAGCATGGGTAGAATGCGGCGGATCATGCCGAGAGGCATGCGTCCGCCTTGTTCCTGGATGCTTCGCATGTATGCGGCCAGGGACGGTCCGTTCACGTATTCCATCACGATGAAGGGGCGCTCGTCCACCAGGTCGTAGTCGTAAACTTGGATGATGTTGGGATGGCGCAATCCGGCCACCACGCGCGCCTCGCGTTGGAAGCGCTCGAAGACCTCGCTATGCTGTTCGAGGTAGCCGTGGAGGAATTTCACCGCCACCGGGCGCTGCAGGCTGACATGCGTGCCATAATAGACCTCGGCCATGCCGCCGCGTCCCAGCAGTTTTTCAATGCGAACTTTCCCGATCGTTTTTCCAAGCCAGTCAGACATGTCGAAATTATACCTGTTCCATTCGGCGGCGGTAAGCCGTAAACATTAATTTCATATTACAAATAGGGACAGTATAATCAGCCCATTCCTTACATGGAGTTGGATGTGGATCATTCCTTAGAACTGGAACTTGGACGCCTCCTGCGCCTTCGCGGCTGGAAACTGTCCACGGCGGAGTCTTGCACGGGCGGGCTGATCGCCGACCGTATCACGGACGTGCCCGGTTCCTCCGAGTACTTTCTCGGTGGTTTCGTTTCGTATGCCTATGAGGCCAAAGTGGCCAGCCTTGGCGTTTCGTGGGATACCCTCCACGGCCATGGTGCTGTCAGCCGCGAGACTGTGCTGGAGATGGCTCGCGGTGCCCGAAGTGCCTTAGGCGCGGACCTTGCCGTTTCGGTCAGCGGCATTGCCGGCCCCGGTGGCGGACTTCCTGAGAAGCCGGTTGGCACCACATGGATCGGTCTGGTTGCACCCGACGGAGAGTGGGCGGAGGTATTTTACTGGCAGGGTGACCGCCGAGCGAACAAGGAGCAATCCGCCGAAGCGGCGTTAAAAATGCTTATTGCATATTTGGAGAAACAATGAAAACCATCCTTGGATATTCCCGTTATCTCATTCTGCTTGCGGTGCTGGCGGCTTTCGTCTCCGCCTTGACCTTGCTTATCTTCGGCGCCTACGAGACCGGGCTGGAAGTCTGGCACATCCTGAACGGGGAAATGCCAAAATCCCTGGCAGTCACATTCATTGAGATCGCCGACCTGTTCCTGTTGGGTGTGGTACTTTACATCATTGCACTCGGTCTGTATGAATTGTTCATTGATGACACCGTGCCGGTCCCAGCCTGGTTGGAGATCCACACCCTGGACGATCTGAAAAGCAAACTCATTAGCGTTGTGATCGTGGTCATGGGCGTGCTCTTCCTCAAGCAAGTGGTCTCGTGGGATGGGGAACGCAACCTGCTTACCTTCGGCGGCGGCACCGCACTTGTTATTGCGGCGCTGACGTATTTCCTTTCGTACAAATCTGGAGGCAAGAAGGGGGAGTGAAGTTTCTGCCTGTATAAAAGTAGCTGGACACGGAATTCATCCGTGTCCAGCTTTTTGTTTGTGTCTTGAATGGGAGGAAAATTAGTTTGTATTCCGTTTTGCGTTGTTCGACCACTGTTTTAGCAACCCCGGTACCCGCGACTCGAACGAGCCATCGGCAATGTAACCTCGAATATCTTCCATCAGCCGAATCAAGGCTCTCAGGTTATGAATGGACAGTAACGTGCCTGCCAGCAATTCCTTTGCCACGATTAGGTGGCGGATGTAAGCGCGCGAGAACGTCTTGCAGGTGTAGCAGTCACAGGTCTCGTCTATGGGATTGGGGTCTCGCGAAAACGCGGCGTTCATCATATTCAAGCGTCCCTCGGGAGAGAATGCAGAATGATGACGCGCAAGTCGTGTGGGCAGGACGCAATCAAAGATGTCCACGCCGCGGGCTACACCGTTGATCAGGTCTTCGGGAGTGCCGACGCCCATCAGGTAACGCGGCTTGTCTTCGGGCAGGAGGGGAGTGACCACATCGAGCATGTCATGCATTTCTTTTTTTGTCTCGCCCACAGAAAGTCCGCCGATGGCGATGCCGGGCGTCCCGAGGGAAGCGATGAATTGCGCTGACTCCGCTCGCAGGTCGGGGCTGACGCCGCCTTGCACGATGGCGAACAAGGCCTGGTCGGCGCGACGCTTGGCGCGCAGGGAACGTTCCGCCCAGCGGTGAGTCCGCTCCATGGCGACCTTGCTGTATTCGTGGTCATTCGGGTCGGAGCACTCGTCGAAGGCCATGATGATGTCAGCGCCGAGATTCTCCTGGATGCGGATCGAGCGCTCCGGCGTAAATCGGTGCGTCGAACCGTCAATGTGACTTTTGAAGGTCACGCCGTCCTCGTCAATTTTGCGCATCTGCGAGAGCGAGAAGACCTGGAACCCGCCCGAGTCGGTCAGCATGGGGCGCGGCCATTTCATGAAGCGATGCAGTCCGCCCAATTCGGCAACAAGATCATCGCCGGGGCGGAGATAGAGGTGATAGGTGTTGCTCAACACAAGCGAGGCGTTGATGCCCTTGATGTGTTCGGGAGTGAGCGTCTTGACGGTGGCTTGAGTGCCGACCGGCGCAAATACTGGTGTGAGCAAGTCGCCGCGCGGTGTGGAGAAAGTCCCCGTGCGGGCGCGTCCGTTGCGGGCAGTGATGGTGTAATCAAACATGGGATGGATTATAAGCGATGGGGATTTCGAAAATCGATATTCGTTATTCGTTATTCGAGAGTCGGCGTTTTTGCGAGACGGTGTCCGCCCGACGGTTCACCGTTGGGCTATTCGTACGAAGTCGGCTGAAGCCGACTCAAACATGCTAGCCGACTTCAGTCGGCTTGGTAAAAATAGCACGGGGATTCATCCCCGTGCGGGCTTTGCGGATCAAGATGCTTTTGCGAACAGACATTTGAGATACGCCCCTTCTTTATAATGGATCGGATGATCGAGCGCGTGACCGGTGCGCGCGATCTCGGTCAACTTGCGCCCCGCTTCTTTCGCGGACTGGTGAATGGATTCGAAAAAGGAATCCGCGTCCACGCGGCTGGAACAGGAGGCCTGTACCAACGTGCCGCCATCACGCAAGACGCCCAAACCAAGATGGGTCAGTTTACGATACGCGGATAGCGCAGTTGCGATTTGCTTTTCGTTTTGTGCAAACATGGGAGGGTCGAGGATCACCAGATCGAAGAGACGTTTTTGCGACGCCATGCGCGTCAACACATCAAAGGCATCTTCGGCGATCGTTTCGTGAGGGACAGTCAATTTGTTGTGCGCCATGTTGCGGACAGCAGCCTCGAGGGCGGGCGTGCTGACGTCCACGCTGACGACTTCTCGCGCGCCGCCGTGCGCCGCGTAGACGGAAAATCCGCCCGTGTAAGCGAACACGTTGAGGACAGATTTATGTTTGGAGAGCGTTTCCACTCGGGCGCGGTTGTCGCGTTGATCGAGGAAGAAGCCCGTCTTCTGCCCGTGGATCGGATCAGACTCAAAGGTGAGTCCATTCTCGCGAAACAGGATTCGGCTCGGGGGAGTCGGATGCGTGAGCGTCATCCCGTCGCGGAGGCCGTGCAGAAGGTCGGTCTGTTTTTCCAGCGAGCGGCTGAGTCGCAGAATCAAATGCGTGGACGGGTTGACCTGCGCCAGCGCATCGCAAAATTGTTTGAGGTGGGGAATCCAGGCGGGGGTGTAAAGTTTGAGGACGAGCGTGTCAGCGTAGCGGTCGAGGACGAGGCCAGGCAGACCGTCGTTCTCGCCATGGACGAGACGGTAGCCCGTGGTGTTTTGTTTATCGAGGGGTTCGCGCAGGCGATTGGCGCTGACGAGTTTGTCCTGAAACCAATCGGTGTTGATGGCTGCGGGTTCGCGGGCTTGCAGGATTCTCACACGGATCGGGGAGGCGGGATCGTATAAACCGATCGCCAGAAAGCGGCGCTTGTTATCGAAGATGACGGCGAGATCGCCCGCCGCGCCCGCGTGACTTTGCTCTGTGATGGATTGATCGAAGACCCACGGATGTCCCTGCCGCAGGGCGCGTTCCGCGGGTGCGCTGATGCGCAATGCGATCCGCTTTGCGGAGGGGGTAGGGAGTTGGGACAGGGATGAGGTGAAGTCCATTGTGGATGATTATAAAGGATGCCCCATGTTGACGAAAATTCAG
>CAYNQA010000177.1:0-6816 GCA_964399225.1 uncultured Anaerolineaceae bacterium | reverse complement strand
GTGAACCCGAAGCAGCCGGCCGCCAACCTGAACTTTAACCCCAACCCCCTGCCTCCCAGCGCCATCTTCACCGTGCCGGCTGGTTGTTCGCTCGATCTCACCACCGCCGACCCGAACGATTACTACTGCACCGGCGGCGGACCAGCCACTGTGCAGGGCGCTTGCACAGTGCCGGCACCCCCGGTTCCGGCTGGATGTCCGGCGGGTTACGTGCAGGACGGCAATACCTGCAAATGGGCCGGCAGCCCCACCACCTCCACCGAATGTCTGCCCGGGGTGACGTATGATCCGCTGACCCAATGCTGCGGCTCGATGCCCGGCACGGCCGATTCGTTCACGCTCTGCCCGGCAGATGCGCCTTATTATGCCGGCGGCGTGTGCATGCCGTGGCCGGTCTCCGACTGGGGTCCGCTGGTCACGATCAATGTTGCGCTCGGCACCTGCAACACCGGTGGCGGCAACAACAATAATGGAGGCTGCCAGCAACAGACCTGTGGTCAAGGTTTCTGCTGGGATCAGGCACAATGCGCCTGCCTTCCAAGCACAAACGGCGGATGCAACTAAACATCCCAACATCACACAATCCCCGTCAATCGACGGGGATTGTGTTTTATTAGAGCGAAGTGAGAGTAAAGACTTTGGCGCGTGTATAATCGTTGAGGGTGGAACAGTGGCCGCTCGAATGGAGTTTTTACCCAAGCCTGTGACAGCCATCCCACCTTGAGGAGACACGCATGAACCACACCAAACAAACCCTTTTCACCCTGACAGCCCTGCTCCTGATCCTTTCGGCTTGCACACCTGCATCCACACCGGTGCCGGCCACCCCGACCCAACTGGTGGAATTCGTGCCAACCGATACTCCCGCGCCCACACTGGTGCCGGTTGTGCTGGGCGGTCCGCAGGCAGGCACGATCATCACCTGGATGGATGGCGGCTCGCTCGTTTACGTGCCGGCGGGTGAGTTCGTGATGGGTGCCGATGGCGCCGATAGTCCGCGCCACGGAGTGAACCTTTCATCCTACTGGATGCACAAGACCAAGGTCACCAACCGCATGTATGCGCTGTGCGTCGGCGTGGGCGTGTGTACGCCTCCGTCGCGCGAACGCGGGTCTGCCGTCTACACCGACCCCACGTATGCAGATCATCCGGTGGTGGGTGTGAATTGGGACCAGGCCGCCACCTACTGCGGCTGGGCCGGCGGACGCCTGCCCACCGAAGCCGAATGGGAGACCGCCGCGCGCGGTCCGGGTGGATCCACGTTCCCGTGGGGCGAAGCGCAGGCCTCCTGCGACTTGCTTAACTTCGCGGGGTGCAAAGGCTCCACGACAAGCACGGTCGCGTATCCCAATGGCGCCAGTCCGTATGGCGTGCTGGACCTGATCGGAAACGTCTTCGAATGGAACTACGATTGGTACGACGCGAACTACTATGCCACTTCACCCATTCAAGACCCGCCCGGCGCAGAGGCTGGCCAATTCCGTGCCATCCGCGGCGCGGGCTTCGACACCGAAGCCGGGCAACTCCCGGCAGCCACGCGTCACTTTGGCGCGTCCATTTACACCAGCGCAGACCTTGGCTTCCGCTGTGTGGTGCAACAACCGATCAACTTCCCGCCCTATTGCCAGGCAAGCGCCTACCAGCCCGGTTCCACCACCCCTGTGATCAGCACGTGTGCCGCGCCCACTGCTTTCGTCAGCGGTTATGGCTGTGATGTGACCAAGGGCTTCTCCTCAGTTGATATGCCGGTCGACAGCCAATACAAGATCCTTACGCCCGGTTACGAATGCGTGGAAACATTGACGGAAGGGATCAAGCGCGTCACCTGCTACGGTCCCGACAGCACGAGCGGCGAGATGACCATCTGCAACCCGACGTGCGGCGACCCCACCCCCTCGGCAAACCTGGCCGCGGTCTGTGACCCCGGATATTCGTACGACCCAGCCACGCGTCAGTGTGTCTACACCCCGCTCGTCGCTCAAGCCGGACCCGCAGGCTGCCCGCCGGGATATACGCTCGATTCTACGGGACAGGTTTGCCGCCCAACAACCGGTCTCGATAACCAGTGCCCCATCGGACAGTACTTCGATCCGCTCTTTGGCGGCTGTGCCCCGGCCAATGGACAGGCCAACTGCAATCTGTATGGGCTCGATAACTCCACATTGGCGGCTTCGTGTTACCCGGGTTGTCCGGCCGGCTTCTCGTTCGATGCGGCCGCGCAATGCTGCCAATCCCCGGCGCAGGGACTCTACCCATCCTGCCAGCCCGGTTTTGCCTATGACCCGATCTACGGCGGGTGTGTCTCCGGCCTGGCCCAGGTCAGCGGCGCGGGATGCACGACCGTCTCGATGGAGATCCTGCAGTGTGGCGAGTTGTACAACTGCGGAGCCATTCCAACCGAGACCAAATGTATACGCTACGGCGTGTATGGTTGTACATGGGACGACAAGAACAACGTCTGCGTCAACAAGAAGCCGTAACCTTTTCATGAAAAAACCCGCCCTCTTTCAAGGGCGGGTTTTTAATTTATGGGCTGGAGCGATCAACTAAAGCTTTTTACTCCGGTGTTAATGGCCTCAAACAAACCGGGCTATAATCGAACGCACACATTCTTCACGCCACAGGAGAACTTCATGAAACGGTCCATTCTATTTTCCATCTTCATCGTTCTTTCCCTGCTGCTATCGGGCTGCCTTTCTGTTTTTGTACCGGTAGATACGCCCACGCCCGGCCCCACCGCACTGACCTTTCCCACGCCTGCGCCCACACAGGATGCATTACAAACAGCCCTGCCGCAAACCACCGCTGTCACATCCGCGGCGATGTGCCAGGTGGACCCGCTGGTCACTTCGTGCTCGTCTCCAAAGACGGAGATCCGTGACAAGTTTTGCGTGAAGAAATATCCCTACGTGCTGGTGGCCTCCCAGCCCGGGGTCACGTTCGAGCCGGCTTCGGAAGGACTGAAATGCACCGACGAGGGTTTGCGCGGCGGAGAACAGATCATCAGTTGTACCGGCCCCGAGTTGCTGTCTTACAATCTCAAAGTCTGCAACGCCACATGCTCCGCCTCCCTGCTGGACACGGCCAGCGGAAAATGCCCGAGCGGATATGGATTCTCCGCTGAAGCCGGATGCTGCTGGCCGGTCCCTGCGCAGGATTCGGGGTGCGTCCTCATCAAAGTGGATATGGGAACGTGCAACTAACCTGATCCACGCGCCTTCCCAATTTGGGGAGACGCTGAATAAAGATCAAGGCGGCTGGAGAGTTCCAGCCGCCTTTTATTATTTTCCGAGTGCAGGCTCGCGCCCGCAAACCTTTACTTAGAACAGGCCAACCACCTTGCCGGTCTCGAGGTCGAGGTCCACATCGTAGAACACGGGGCGGGTGGGCAGGCCGGGCATGGTGCGCATGGTGCCGAGCAACGGATAGAGGAAGCCCGCACCCACGCTGGCACGAATGTCGCTGATGGTGATGCGGAATCCGCGCGGCGCACCCTTCTGGTCCGCTTTGTCGGTGAAGGAGAGATGGGTCTTCGCCATGCAGAGCGGCAGGTTACCAAAGCCGAGTTTGGTGAACTGCTCGATCTTGGCTTCGGCCTCGGGAGTGTAATCCACACCATCGGCGCGATAGATCTCGCGGGCGATGATCTCGATCTTCTCTTTGACCGGAATATCCAGCGGATAGAGGAACTTGAAGTTGCTGGGCTTCTCGCAGGCCTTCACGACCGCTTCCGCCAAAGCAACCGCGCCCTTGCCGCCTTCCATCCAATGGCGCGACACGACCGCGTCCATGGCGCCGGCTTCGATGGCCGCCTGGCGCACCAACTCCACTTCGGCGGGGGTATCTGTCGCGAACGAGTTGACCGCCACGACCACATTCACGCCGTACTTGAGCGCATTCTGAATATGCTGGACCATGTTGGGCAGGCCCTTCTTCAGCAGGTCGAGGTTCTCATCCGTGTATTCGGGAGCGAGGGGTTTGCCAGCAACCACCTTCGGACCGCCGCCGTGCATCTTCAGCGCGCGGACCGTCGCAACCAATACCACCACGTGCGGCGTCAGGCCGGAGTAGCGGCACTTGATATCCATGAATTTTTCCATGCCGATATCGGCACCGAAACCAGACTCGGTCACGACGTAATCGGCAAGCTTGAGGGCGATCTTGTCTGCGATGATGGACGACTGTCCGTGCGCGATGTTGGCGAACGGGCCGGCATGCACGATGGCGGGGGTCCCTTCGAGGGTCTGCATCAAGTTCGGCTTGATGGCGTCCTTCATCAACACGGTCAATGCGCCGGCCACGCCAAGGTCTTCGGCAGTGACGGCTTCGCCCTTGCGGCTCACAGCCACCACCATGCGGCCGAGGCGGTCGCGCATGTCTTCGAGGCTGGTGGTGAGAGCCAGAATGGCCATGATCTCGGAAGCCACGGTGATATCATAACCGGACTTGTGTTCATGACCTGCCTCATCCTTGCCGAGACCGACCATGATCTCGCGCAGGAAGCGGTCATTGATGTCGATCACGCGCCGCCATTGGACCCCGTTCGGGTCGATGTCGAGGCGGGCAAAGCGCGAACGCTCTTCAGCGGTAAGCGTATTGGGATCGGTCTTGGTGATGCCGAGTTTGTTCAAACGACGCAACATCGTGGGCGAGAACTTGCGGTTGCCCTTTTTATCGGGCGGGCAGAGCGCGTTGAAAAGTTTCTCGTCGTCGGTGGTTTCTTTCTCATGCAGCATGCGGGCATCCAGCGCTGCCGAGCACAAGTTATGCGCAGCGGTGATGGCATGGATATCGCCGGTCAGGTGCAGGTTGAAATCTTCCATCGGGATGATCTGGCTGTAACCGCCGCCCGCAGCACCGCCCTTGATACCGAAGGTCGGGCCTTGCGAGGGCTGGCGGATGACGGTCATCACGCGCTTGCCGAGGTGGGCGCCCAACGCCTGTGAAAGGCCCACGGTCGTGGTGGTTTTGCCTTCGCCGAGCGGGGTCGGCGTGATGGCGGTCACGTCAATATATTTGCCGTCCTTGCGCTTGGCAAGGCGGTTGAGGATCTCAAGTTTGATCTTGGCTTTATAAGGGCCGTAAAGTTCGAGTTCGTTCGGTTTGATGCCCAGTTCGTCAGCGATCTGGAGAATGGCTTTCAATTTCCCCGCCTGCGCGATCTCGATATCCGAGGGTACAGGTTTGAGCAGTTTCAATTTGGTCGGAGCAAATGGGAATTTCTTGGGAGCTGGCTTGCGGGCGATGACTTTCTTCTTCCCCTTCGGGGACGATTTGGCGACCGGCTTCTTGGTCACCTTCTTGGACTTCTTCGTTGCCATGGATATATCTCCTTCCAGGATGGGTTGTCATCCCCCATGTTATCGAAATCTTTCACAAAATGCAATAGATTTCCGTCATGATTTTGTCACCTAGGCTCTCAATAAAGTTCCAACCGACTCGCCTCCCAGCGCCCGCGCAAGCAGGCCCGGCTCCTCCGCTGTGAAGATCTGTGCAGTAAGGCCTGGCACAGCTTGAACCAGCTCGAACATCTGAGCCACCTTGGCAGACATCCCGCCGGTCACGTCCACGCTGGCCGAGCCGACGATGCCCTTCCGCATCGCTTCATAGGACTCGAGCCGGATCTCCGGCACGAGCCGGGTCCGCGCGGGGAAATCCTCCCATACCCCCGCCTCCAGTCCCGCCAAAAGGATCCGCCGTGGATGCAATTCGCGCGCCAAGTGGGCGAAAAGATCTTCCGTAGAAAGGATCGTTCCACCGCGCACCTCGTCAAAAATGACATCGCCATAGACAACCGGAAGCAGACCCGCCTGCAACGCCGCCCGCAGTGGGTTTAAATCCCAAGCCGCCACTTTGACTTCGCGCGAGGTCACTGCCGCGACTGGCGCCAATGCCACTGAGGGGATTCCCTCGGCGCGCAGAGCTTCCATCACAAATCGATTCAGCTGCGAAGCCTGAAACCAGACTTCGGCAAAGCCCTTCCAATAGATATTGGGAGAACCTGACCCTGTGCCATCGCGCGTGCCATATTCCTTCGCCGCGGCGTGACCAAACGACCCGGAGCCATGCCCAAGGATGATGCGATGCTCCGTCGAAAGCACAGAGCGGATCTCTCGCGCCAATTCCGCCAGCTTGTCGAGCCGGGGGGTGAAGGGTTTGTCTTTATCGGTGATGAGCGAGCCGCCCAATTTGAGGAGGATGAGTTCAGTCATGTGCCTGAATGTAGCATAGCAGGGGGCGGAGGTCAAGAATTCCTCCCATGCTATAATTTCAGGCATGAGTTTTACCGGAACCAACCTACCCAGCCTGCTTCTTCTCATGGTGGGGATCATCTGCCTTCTGGCAGGCATACGCGCAATTCAACTTGGAACCCGCACCACCTACTTCCGTCACCGCCGCGATCGGGTGGTGGCAGGCTGGTGGCTGGTTGGGTCGGCGGTAATACTGATCTTCATCGGCGTGTTTGCGTATCAACCCGGCAAGCCGCTCACACCACCCGCAAAAGAAACGGCTGCGCCCTCCGCAACCACGGTCCCGCCGACGGTTACGATAACGCCGTCCCCGCGGGCACCCGTTTTCACGTCCACGAATGAAGCGAGCATCGGCCCCACAGGGACGTCGGCACCGGTCATCCCCCTGTCCATCGAGGCACTCGCGCGCAGCAGTGTCACACCCAGGGCTTCGGCCTCGGTCTCCGAGATCTTCTTCTCGCCCGAAATGGACGGCCAATTGGCGCAAAACCCCAGTACTACATGGCGTAATCCGATCCGCCGCATGTACGCAGCCTTCGTTTATCGTGATGTCACTCCCGGCGTG
>CAYNQA010000176.1:0-6889 GCA_964399225.1 uncultured Anaerolineaceae bacterium | reverse complement strand
CATTCGTTCTCCTTGAATGGGTGAGGTAACAAACAAAAAGGCCTGACAGGTATGCGTGTTACCCATCAGGCCGGTGCTGATTTCATGGCGCAAGGATGCCAAGTAGATCCAGGATTCGTATTATCCGTCGCATGGCTACTTAATCTTACCGTCTTTTTTGAGTCCGTGCAACCTGTGCAGTCACGATGATTGTCACGAACCTGCAACACAGAGGGGATGGATTGGGTAGGATTACACCTTGACTTAATAGAACATGTGTTCTATACTGCCGCTCATTGGTAGAGTCCGTAATAAGCCGATAGGAGGCTCGCATGAACCGCTCATTTCCTCTTCAACTGATCCCCTTCCTCAAAGGGACTGCCCTCAAGCGCGGCGCGATCTTTGGTGCCATTCTGCTGGCGGCGCTGGTCTCGTTTGAGATATTCAATTTCAGCACCACCCAGTTTGCCCTGCACGATGTGCTTGGCGACCTGACCTTTGCCGGCCTGCGCTGGTCCACCATCCTAGCTTTTGCCTTTTGCGGCATCGATTTTGCCGGCATCGCCCGCATCTTCACCCCCGAACAGGGCCGCGACGAACCCGCCGAGGTGTACTACCTCTTTGGGGCCTGGTTGTTGGCCGCCGGCTTCAATGCCGCGCTGACCTGGTGGGGTGTTTCGGTGGCAATTTTGGAGCACCAGTCTGCAGCGGGAAATGTTCTGCTCACTGCAGCCACCTTCAATAAGGGAGTGCCGATCTTTGTAGCCGCCATGGTCTGGTTGATCCGCGTGCTGATCATCGGGACCTTCTCCGTCGCTGGCGAACGTCTCTTTACCCTGGCGGATAACCGTCCATCGCGCGCCCCGTTCGCCCGTCCGGTCGAAGCGGAGAGGCCGCAACCCCGTCCGCAGCCCCGCCCGGCTGCCCCCATCAACTCGGTTCCAACCGCTGTGTATGCCCGTCCCGCGCCCAAGCCTTTCCCCTCGCAGACTCAACAGCGCCCTGTATCGCGCCCCGAGCCCAGCTATCATCCCGTTGGGATGTCCGCTTCCGCGCAAAATGAGACAGCCTCCACACGGATGTAACGTACCTGCTCGTTACCAAGTCCATACTTCCAACACGAAAAGACGGCTACACAGCGAGCCGTCTTTTCGTTTAATTGTTTTCGAGACGGAAGACCGAGAGATAGGCCAGCGGTTGATACCCCGCCCGACGGTACAAGCCCATGCCCATCTCAGATGCAAGCAGAACCATTCGATGTATGCCCAGGACGGATGCCTCCTGGTGGAGGCGTTTCAACAGGCGCGTGCCGATCCCGCGTTGACGGAAGACCGGCAGGGTGTAGATCTGGTTGATGTATCCAACGTCCTCATAAGCCGTGACCAATTGCGCCCAGCCAACGGCACGATGTTCGAGCTCAGCGTAGAAGTTAACGATGCTCGCATCGCCATGGACCTTCGGAGGGATCTGCTCGTTGCCATCCGCCAGCCCCAGGTTGACGAACTCGATCTGCTCCATGCCCGCGACTTTATGCACATTGGTCCAGCCTTGCGATGGTTCCGATGTCAACTCCAGCCCCATGATCATCGCAGTTTCCACGATCTCATAACCGAGCTCATGAAATTGCCGTTTCAACTCGCTGTTGTTAGGCTGTTCATGGAAAGAGTTGATAACGAATTTATCTTCTGGTTTTTTGGGATACGAATTGACCTTGGCGATCACCACCACCGGGTCCGGGTCGTAGGCAAGGAATTCCATCTTCAATGGGGTGAAGGATGCGTTGCCATAATACGATACGCCAACGCCTCCCAGGTCTTCATATTCCGAGCCATATGCCACATGGTAGACATGGTTGTAACAGCGGATCATGGCTTCGATAGCCCAGGAGTTGGTGAGTGGGAGCATGATTAGTTAGATGGCCTGATGGTGTCAAGTAGTTGGATGGTTCGCGGACGTGAATGGTGGATCACGATCGCTGACGTTCGCTGTTCACAAAACTTTTCCGAGTGTGGACTCTCCGTCGGCGAGAACGTAGAAGGAACGATTGCTGTCGCGGTCGTAGATGAAGTCGGTGACGAGGTATCCCGCACGGAAGAGGCTTTCAAATACCTCGCGCGAAAAGAAGCGCCAGTCGCGGGCCAGGGCAAAATCCTCATTCTTGAGTTTCATGAAGTCACTGGGAATCTCCGCCAGTGCAAGGCGGCCATCGGGTTGGGTAAAACGCGGCGGCGGCACCGGGAATCCCTCCGGGCGTTGGCGGGGAGAATACAAGAATTGAGTTTCCGCCTCCTCGAAGTGAGCCAGGCTGAACGTCCCGCGCGAACGTTTGCTCAGGCGGCGTTCCACGCGGCGGGTGCGGATCCACCAATCCACTTGAAAGCGATCAGAGGGCAAGCCCGCGTTCAAACCGTCGCGCATTTCGCCGTAGTAGGAAGGCAGGTAAGTATTGCAGACCGCGCCGAGACGGGCGATGTTGAGATAGGCGTTTCGACTGAGCATAGGATCGTAAGTCCAGGTGATGTGGTCGAGGCCTTGCTTGCGCACCATCTGCCATTGCGCACGTTTGAGTTCAAAACCCACGCCGCTGTTGCGGTGCGCATCCAGCACACCCATCATGTGCGAGCAATGTTTGGCACGCGGACCATCCGGGACGAACTCGAGCCCGGGAAATCCAAATAGAAAGCCGATCAGTTCATCGTTCTCGATGGCGCCGAGCGCCAGCCCGCCTGCGTGAATGGCGGTGATGAGCATGTGCGCGGGCACCACGTCGGTTTCGCTGCCGGGCCAGACGCGGCGCTGGAGTTCTTCCACGGCGGACATTTCTTCGGGAGTTTCGAGGATGCGGATGGTAGGCATGGGGTTACACAGGTTGGGGGTTGATGGTTGTCACAATTCCTTGTGCCCGTTTTATTCCGGCGGCCGCAAGGATGGGAAGCGCTCGCGTAATTTTTCGGCGTACTTTTTCGATTGCACGGTTGTCCAGCGCGAGAGCCGTTCGGTCCACGGGGTGCGGCGCAGATAGTCGAGCCGGTAGGTGAAGCGTGCGGGCATCAGGCCGAACACGCGGGTCAGGTTGTCGACCGGGCAGGTGCGGTTGAGCGAGGCGTAATCGAGCGCGAACGAGGAGAACGGGAAGTTGGGAATCATCGCGTCGAGCATGACCAGCAGGGCACGCATGGCCGGCATCGAAAGCGACACGATCGCGCGGCGGTGGCGCGTGACTTCCATCAACGTTTCGGCCACTTGTGAAAGCGGGAAATATTCACTGCCGCCGATCTCATAGGTCTGGTTTGCCATTTCGGGATTATCCACTGCCCACAAGATGCAGGTGACGAGATCCTCCACCCATAACGGTTGGACCACTGCGCGTCCGCCGCCGGGCAGGGGGAGCAGACCGGGTGCGGATCGGATCAGTCGGGCCAGGGGAACGGTAAAGCGGTCCTCGGGACCAAAAACAATGGAAGAGCGCAAGATTGTATGCGGCACACCCGAACGGCGGATGTGCTCCTCGGCGATGCCCTTGGCCTTGAGCACCGGGAACGCAGACATGCGATCCGCACCGAGATGGCTGATGTAAACGATGCGTTTCACGCCTGCGTCGGCGGCGGCTTCGGCCAGGTTGCGCGAGCCGTGGATGTCGGTGGCGAGCAGGTCACCGCGGTTACCGTGCCCCTCCGCACTGGCCAGGTGGATGACGGTGTCGATCCCGCCCATGGCGGCGCGCAGACCGCGCGGGTCGGCCAGAGAGGAGACGGCCACTTCCAGGGGCACCCCGGTTGGAAGTCGCGGGGTGCGAGGCGAGGGGCGGATGAGCGTGCGCACGGGGATATCCATCTCGAACAGGTGACGCACGAGCGCGCGTCCGATGAATCCCGTACTGCCGGTAATCAAATACATGCGGTGGATTATAACAAGGATGAAAGATGCAGGCTGAAGAGGGGATGAGAAGGGGCGGGTATAATCCCTTGACGCCAAAGGAGAGAACCATGTGTCGAAGCATAAAACCCCTTCGCCTGCCAGATCGTCCCGCCACGGAAGATGAGATTCGCGAGGCGGCACTTCAGTATGTGCGAAAGATCAGCGGCTATCGCAAACCATCGCGGGCCAACCAGGCAGCGTTCGATGCGGCGGTGGATGAAGTCGCTTCTGCAACGCGCAAGATACTGGGCCAACTCGTAAGTGCAGCACCCAAATGACCATCAAGCTTTTCTGGCAGAACCCCTACCAAACCCAACTTGAAACACACATCACCCGTGTGGACGGTAACGATGTCACCGTGGCGGAGACGATTTTCTACGCCTTCTCGGGCGGACAGGAAAGCGACCATGGCACGATCGGCGGTTGCGAAGTTCTGAAAGCGCGCAAAGACGGGAAGGAAATAATTTATACGATCGCAGAGGGTCACGGACTCAAGATCGGTGATCCAGTCACGATGACGATCGACTGGGAGCGGCGCTACCGTCTCATGCGCCTGCACTTCGCGGCCGAACTCGTTTTGGAACTCGCGTATCAAAATTTGACGGGGATCGAAAAGATTGGCGCGCATATTTCACAAGACAAGGCGCGCATCGATTTCAGATGGACGGAGAACATCGCCGCATCCTTCCCCCTCCTGGCGGGTGAGGCCAACCGACTCATCGCCGAAGACCGGCCCATCCTGAGCGCATACAGCGACGAGACGAACGAACGCCGCACCTGGGAAGTGACCGGCTTCGCCCGCGTCCCCTGCGGCGGGACCCATCTCAAGCGTACCGGCGAGGTCGGCCCGATCCAGTTGAAGCGCGACAATATCGGCAAGGGCAAGGAACGCATTGAAGTGTACTTATCCACAAAGGAGACCAAATGAAGAAAGTAGTCCCGGAAGATACATTGACCAAAACATTTTTCCAGATCCTCGATGAGACCTTCGCCCGCCATCATGGGATCTATCTCGACAAGAACACCTCCCTTTTTGAAACACTGGAGACGATCACTGCTGAAGAAGCCTCACGTCCAGTCGGTGATAAATGCGCCACACTGGCCGCGCAGGTCACGCACGTCACGTTCTATCTCGATGTGCTCGAGAGTTACATGCTCGAAAAGCGGACCGGCAAGGTGGATTGGGGCGAGATCTGGAATACGGTCGGTGCTGTAACCCCCGAGCAGTGGGCTGCGATCAAAGATAACCTCAAGCAAACCCATAAGCGGGTCTTGAAGGAGTTGCATGGACTGAATTGGTCCAAAGAGCGTTCCATTGGCGGCGCGCTTGCGATCCTGGTCCATACCGCATATCACCTCGGCGAGATCCGGCAGGCGCTTTGCACGCTCCGTTAACCATGGCCGGCATAACCGATCTGGCGGAGTTGATCCGCAATATGAGACCGACCCGCAACGATGGGACCTATGTGTTCTGCACCATCGATCCCGTAAATGTCCCGCCGGGATTAGATCCCGTCGGGTCGTTTCGCGAGGCGGAAGGACTCACTTTAATTCTGCCCAAAGAACAGGCTGATGCTGCGGGTTTGGAATACTCATTTGAGGGTGCCTGGATCACGTTGAAGGTCCACTCTGATCTCGAGGCGGTTGGCTTGACCGCTTCCATCTCGCAAGCCCTGGCGCAGGAGGGGATCAGCTGCAATGTCGTCGCGGCGTTCTATCATGACCATGTGTTTGTCTCTCTGAAGGATGCGGATCGTGCGCTTGCTGTGCTGCAACAACTTTCGCAAAGTGGAACATGAAACCATCCAAAAAACAACTCCCGCTGAAGGCGGGAGTTGTTTTTTGGATGGTACGTTTTACGGGGTTGGGTCGAGGGTGAGACCGCGTTCGGGGCGGCTGAAGGTATGGCACCAGGAACAGTCGTTGCCGCGAGTGTTCACATGGCGGTCATGGAAACCGAGGTAGTCGCCGCTGTAGCGTTTCTCGCGGTGACACTGCGAGCATACTGCAGCCGTGGTTCCCTTCAAGGTGTATCCCATCGTTTGCAGGTTCATCTGCGTGTTGGTATCGTGACAGGCTGCGCAGGTCAGTGCGTTTGCCTTCGGTTCCACGCCGTGGGTGATGAGCTGTTCGGCCTTGGTGTTGACCCATTGATATGAGCCGGTCAATCCCATGAACGATACACCGCGCGCGGCTGCTTCCTCATACTTGCCGGTCATGAACTGCCACAGCACGTCGAATTGCACAATGCGGCTGGTGGACGTGTGCAGGGGCTGGTAGGAGGTGTGGATCTTCATCGGGTAGAGCTTGCCGTCGTTGATCGAGCCAAGGGCATCGGCCATGTTGTATTTGCCGTCGGAGCCGATCACGATGCTTTCTCCGAAGTTGTACACGTCCGATTGGCCGTTCCAGAACTGGTAGGTCGGGATGACGTTGTAGCCTTTGACCTCTTCGCCGATCCATGCGCCCTGGCCATTACAGCCGCCGGGATTCCAGACCGGGTGAGTCCAGTCACGGGACATCTCGGTGCCGACAGAAGATTTGCCGAACTTGGGGATGTGGCAGGTCTGGCAGGCTACGCGGGCAGTGTGTTCGTTCAATTCGGCGTTGGTGGTATGCGGGGCATTGGTATGGCATTGCTGGCAGGTGACCGTTCCACCCTCGCTCACACGCAGGTCCGTGCCCTTGCCGGGGATGAGGTGATTGTTCGGGACATGGCAATCCTGGCAGGTCAGGTTCGCGCCGTCCGCATCCATGTGGACATCGAGGTTGGCGTCGGTGCTGGTGGCATTCGCCATGGACAGGTCGCCGCGCTTCACGCCGTCACCGCCGCCGGCTTTGGCGTGGCAGTTGAGACATGTCAGGCGGGTGGGCGCGTGGACGTTCTGCGCCAGGCTGGTCATGGTTGTGCCGGCAGGCATCAGGTCATAGCGCGGTTGGAATTGATAATCGCCATTGACCTTGACCGGGAAGTTGTAGGTTTTGAGATTGC
>CAYNQA010000175.1:0-6890 GCA_964399225.1 uncultured Anaerolineaceae bacterium | reverse complement strand
GTCCCGCGGGGAAACCCGTCGCGACGGAGGCCACGGGGATATCGGTGCCTTGCAGGGCGTGGACGGCGTCCGCGACGCGATTGGGGTAGACGCAGACCGCGCCGACAGTGACCCGCTCCCCGTTAAGTCCGAGGCGTTCGAGCATGTCAGGGCGGATCGGTTGTTTGGCTTTCGCGCACAGGCGCTGGACACGTCCGGGCGTGTCATCACCGCCGAGTGTGGTCAGGTCAATGCAGGTGACGGCGCGGAGAAGCCAGGCGGCCTGCCATTCTTTTTTCACGGTGCGGCGGCCAGCCAGGGTGGCGATGCGTCGCTCCACCGCAGATTTATTGACGTGCGCGCCCATCACCCAGTCGAGGTCGAGGGGCGTGCCGGGGTTGCGAGTATGGTTAGAAGTCATGGGCACTCCAGTTTCATTGTCTGACATGATTATACAGCCAATGAAGACCGCCTAGAATGCTATACTTGGCGAACCATCGAGAGAAAAGGAACCAATGAAAACCCTCACCCCTCCCGCCCCCGAAGAATACGCCGAGTTCTACGCAGGCTACGTTGCGTTCGCATCCAAACGCGCAGACGTGCTCGCCGCGCTCACCGCACAGATCGATGAAATGCGCGCCGCGCTCGGCGGCCTCACTGACCAGCAGGCCCTTTTCCGTGACGCGCCCAAGGAATGGTCCATCAAGGAAGTGATCGGACATCTCAATGACGGAGAGCGGGTTTTCGCCTACCGCCTCTTGCGGGTCTCGCGCAATGACCCCACGCCTCTGCCCGGCTTTGAACAGAATGATTACGTCCAAGAGGCGGGATTCGACTCGCATTCGTTTCGGGATCTGCTCGGCGAATTCGAACACCTGCGCCGCGCGAACATCCTTGCCATCCGCAACATGCGCGACGAGATGGCGGGTCGCACCGGGACGGCCAGCGGCTACCACGTGAGCGCGCGCGCCCTGATATACATGCTCGTCGGCCACGTGGACCATCACATGGCCAGCCTGCACGAAAAATACCTGCCTGCCTTGAAATGAGAATTTGAGGTTCCCATGTTTATCGGTAACAACAGTGCGCAACTATACACAGTGGACTTTGGCGCAGGCCCGCGCACCATCCTTGCCCACGGCGGCTGGACAGGCAGTTGGGAATTGTGGCTTGAACCGTTCATGCATCTCAGTAAAAACTGGCGGACGGTCGCCTACGATCACCGTGGAACAGGCGCAACGATCGCACCGCTGGAATCGATCTCCATCGAAACCATGGTGGATGACCTGTTTGCGGTGATGGACAAAATGAACATCAAGAAATGTGTCCTCGCCGCGGAATCGGCGGGAGGTATGGTGGCGGTCACCGCCGCGCTTCAGCGCCCGGACCGTTTCGAGGGCCTTGTGCTTGTGGACGCTATGCTCCATAACGAAAAGCGGGACAGCGACACGCTTTTCGTCCGCGGATTGCGCTCCAATTTCGAGCAGACCATTGGTCAATTCGTAGACGCCTGCGTGCCGCAGGAGGAAGCATTCAGTGCGGAGATCCGCCTATGGGGCCGTAAAATTCTCCAACGCGCCACGCCGGCCGCATCGGTCAAACTTCTGGAGTGCACCTTTGGCGTGGACCTGCGCCCGCAACTTTCTGAACTCCGCATCCCCACCCTGATCCTGCACGGTGACCACGATGTCATTGTCCCACCCAGCGACTCCGAGTTCGCCGCCTCGCAGATTCCCAACAGCCGCCTGCACATGTTCAAAGGCGCTGGTCACGTGCCGACCATGACGCGTCCGCAGGAAGTAGCAGCGGAGATCGAACGCGCATTCGGCGCGCGCTGAAATATAACCGCGCGTATAATCCTCCCCCATGACAATCGATAACCCTTCCCCGCGGCACGACCCGTATGCCGTCCTGCGCGTGCGTGACTTTCGTCTGCTCATCATCGGGCGCTTCCTCAGCAGTTTCGGCGGCGAGATGCTCACCTTCGCCATCGCCTGGGAACTCTGGCTGCGCACCAAAAGCGCCTTTGCCCTCGGCATGGTGGGACTGGTGCAGGTCGTACCGGTCATCCTGCTTTCCCTGCCGGGCGGCCACTTCGCCGACCAGCACAACCGCCGCCGCATCATGGTGGTGACGCAAAGTGTCTTCGCGCTCTGTTCGCTGGCGCTCGCTTACCTATCCTGGACAGAAGGCCCCATCCCGCTCATCTACGCCGCCCTGTTGGTGATCGGTATCGCGCGCGCCTTCAACGACCCCGCCTCCTCCACCCTCGTCCCGGAGACGGTCCCGCCGGAGTTGTTCTCCAACGCCGCCACGTGGACCAGCTCCGCGTGGCAGGTGGCCGCCATCACCGGCCCGGCCATCGCAGGGATATGGGTAGCTTCACTCGATAACGTCACGGGCATCTACATCTTTGACGCCTGCGCCACCAGCGCCTACGTGATCCTGATCAGCCTGATTCACGGACGTAAACTCCCCCTTGCGCGAAAAGCCGCCACACTCGATTCGCTCAAGGAAGGCCTGCGCTTCATGCGTGACACGAAGGTGATCCTGGCCGCCATCACGCTCGACATGTTCGCGGTGCTTTTCGGCGGTGCGGTGGCCCTGCTCCCCATCTATGCCACGGATATTCTCCACGTCGGCGCAGAGGGACTGGGCATCATGCGCGCCGCGTCTTCGGTGGGCGCGTTGGCCATGGCGTTTACGCTGGCACATCTGCCGCCGTTCAAACAGGCCGGCAAGACCTTGCTCTGGGCCGTGGCCGGCTTCGGCGTTGCCACGATCGTGTTTGGCCTCTCGCGGATCTTCTGGCTCTCCGTGCTCATGCTCTTCCTGCTCGGCGCGCTCGACAACATCAGCGTGGTCATCCGCTCCACCCTCATGCTCACGCGCGTCCCTGACGAAATGCGCGGACGCGTCTCCTCGGTGAACAGCATCTTCATCGGCATGTCAAATGAGTTGGGCGCCTTCGAGTCGGGCTTCCTCGCCTCACTGGTGGGACCGGTCCTCGCGGTCTGGGGCGGCGGCGTCGGCACGATCATCGTGGTGCTCGTGGTTGCCCGCATCTGGCCGGAGATGCGCAACCTGAAGACCCTCGCCCCTGCTGTCGAACATCCCTGACCTGACGCACATCCCCATTCCCAAAAACAAAAAGCCGTGAGGATACAAAAACATCCTCACGGCTTTATTTATAAAACGATCCTCCATCCCCTTATCACGAACAGACTACTGCGATGGAACCACGTTCAATTCAAAGTGATTGATCATGGCCCAATCGGGCGGCGGCCAGTAAATGAGAATGGCCTTGCCGATCACGTTGCCAACCGGCAAAAAACCCCAGGCATGCGAATCCGAAGAGTCGTTCCGGTTATCGCCGAGCACGAACAGGAAACCATCCTGCACCTGCCAGACGCCTGAGTATTGCGGTGCCGCTGCGATGTAGGGCTCATCCAACGCCTGTCCGTTCACATACACCACATGGTCGCGCACTTCCACCACGTCACCGGGCAGGCCGATGATGCGCTTGATCAGGTCCTGGTTGGGTTGGTTGCCGGGGTATTCGAATACGATGATATCGCCATGCTGCGGCTCGCCGAGCTTATACGAAACCTTGCTCACCAGCACATACTCGCCATCCTGCAGGGTCGGGTTCATCGAAAACCCGTCCACACGCACGCGGGCCGAGAGGGCATTGATGCCGAAATACAAGACCACCGCCAGCACGATCGTCTCGATCAGGTCGAAAAGGAATTGCTTCCAGTTCGTCTTCTCCTCGGCAGGAGCCTCAAGTACGGGCGGGGGCACCACATCGGGCAACCCCACAGAAGAGACATCCACGGTATGCGATTGTTCGCCGCCAAAGGCAGGAGCTGCGGGCTGGGCGGTGGAAGCATCGGGAACCGGGCTTGTTTCACCGCCATTTAAGACCGGCTCGTCGCCGGTGAATTGAAAATTATCCAAAGAGCCTCCAAAAGCAGGGCGATTATACCCTGCCGAACACAAAATACGTCGGCACATGCAACACGCGCTCCCCTCGCGCCCGCGCCTCGGCATCGAGCAATTTCATTTTGTGGATGTCTTCGCCCGAAACGGACCCTGCCAGATCGGCCTCGATCACCTGCCATTCCTTCTCCCACTCGCCGGCCGATGCTTCGCTCCCCTTCTGAATGGATCCAGTCTCCCCTACCTCGATCCCCGCCCGGTCGAACGTGTCTGCCAGGCGCGCGCCAAACGAGACGTCGGCGCCCTGTTTGCGCAGGGACTCGGTCTGCCAGCGGCCCAGTGTTGCGAGCGGGTCGGGCTTGTCCACGCGGGCGGTGTGATCCGGTTCGGCGAGGGCAAGCACAAATCCCTGCGGGCGGGTGACGCGCGCCATCTCGCGCACCGCTTGCAAAGGGTCACGCACCCACAACAGGAGGAAATGGCAATAGGTGATGTCGAAGGTGAAGTCGGCGTAGGGCAGTGACAAGGCGTCCCCGCGGATCAGCGACACGCCCGGGGCGTGGACTCGCGCGTCCACGAGGGCGCCCGCATCGAGGTCCAGGCCGTGAAGCGAGGCGGGAGAATCAAGTTCGGAGAGGATCGCGCCGGTCCCGCATCCCACTTCGAGGACGCGCTGCGCGGTGTTCAGCCCCGCCTTGTCGAAAAGATAATTGCGCAGGTCGCGCGTCCAGCCTGCTTGCTGAACGTATCGGTCATGCCAGTTCATGGTCGCGGGAGATTGGTGGAGCAGTGCATGCCGCTCGGGGCGCTGACATCGGAGGAGGAGTAGATGTCGAAGAACAGGGTGCGGCGCTGGCGGCCAAATTGAAGTTCGTAACGCTCGAGGCTGAGTCCGTTCACTTCCTCCACGCCATCGCGGTAGTACGAAACGAGTTCTCCCTTCGGGCCGAGCAGGGCATCGAGGTAGTTGTTGATACGCTGGTCGCCATCGCGCAGGCCGCCGCCAATGCGGATGGGCGCGCCAGTTGAGCCGTAGCCCGGGTTGGTGTGGATGGGACAACCCTCTTTGATCTGGATCGGAAAGAACGTGATGGTGGAGTCGATGGCGGTGTACACTTTTTCTCCCTGCCGTTCCCAGCGTTGGTCACCGATGGCTACGACGATGAAGTAGACCATTTTTGAATCGAGCGGTTGATAGAGCGTGAAGCGTCCACGGGCTGGTTCATCATCTTTAATGCCGGTAAAGTCGACTGTGGCTTTTTCGAGGCCATCGCTGGTTGAGATCACAGGCTCAGAAGGCTGGAAGTCTTCGAAGTCATCTTCGAGGAATTCGATGTAGCGGTTGGCGATGCCCGTCATCATGAGGGCCGAAGTGCTTTTGTAGGCATACAGGAAGGCACTCACGTTTCGGTCTTCGGTCAGGTAAGACACGCTGGCAGTGTTGACATGGTCATCGAAGTCGATCAGGCGGTTGAAGGCGAAACCACCTGCAAGGGATCTACTCTCGCTGCCGGTTTTGAGGTCGTAGAAGGGAGTAGGAGTAAGCGTGATTGTGGGCGTGAGGGTGATGGTGGGAGTGAAGGTGGCAGTCGGTGTGGCTGTGGGGAGAGGCGTGGCGGTGGGAGCCAGGCCCGGTGCTGCGCAGGCAAAGGCAACGAGGCCGAGGATGGCGAGGGCCAGGAAGCGTCTTCGTTTGTTGGTTTGCATGAATTCCTCCCGGGAAATTGGAATCTCACTTGATCGAGACAGGGTGCGGCGCAGGCAGCGATTTACCAATCGAGGATGAATTGCACCTGTTCATCTGTTTCCGGCGAACGCTTGAATCGGTCGCGGCGCGGATCGGTCTTCCACCATTCGGCCAGTTGGGCGAGGGCTTGCTGTCCGCTCATGCCGTGACGGACGAGGTAACAGCCCACCACGGTGCCGGTCCGCCCCACCCCGGCCCAGCAATGCAGGTAGATGTTGCGCCCTTCGGCGAGCGCGGCATCAATGGCATCGAGGGTGGTGGTCATGCCGCTGCGCGAGGGCAGGCCAAAATCGGTAATGGAAAAACGCAAAACGCGGATGTTTTTTTCGTAAAGCCCGGCTTGTTCCTTGAGGATGGGTTCGTAAGCAGGCAATTCACCGGGCTTGGTGAGATCGAGAAATGTGTCGATCCCCGCTTCGAGGAATTTATCCATGCGCTGGCGGACCCGCTCCCGTTCGAACCCGCCCGGATACTGTCCGGCCAGGAAGCGGCCGGGGATGACCCAGTAGGATTCGGGGATGGGTTGAGGATGCGCCATCTTTACTTCTTCGCCACGCCCCACAAGTTCAGCATGAACTCAAAGTAGCCGAACTTCACCTTGGTCATTTCAAATCCGCCGCGGCCAAAGTACCAGCCAATGAGAGGCAGGGTGTATGCAAAGACGTGTTCGTGGATCTCCTCTTTGCTCACAAGGCCAACGTGCGCCATGAACTTGAGCAGTCCATCCGACCAGGCGGCGGGGGTGGTCATGATGACGACACCACCGGGCTTGAGAACACGGTAGGTTTCCTTGAACAGTTCGGCCATGCTGTTGGGGTTGAGGTGTTCCACCACGGCCAGCAGGGTAATGACGCTGAAGAAATTATCTTCAAAGGGTAGTTTCGGCGTGGAGTTCAGATCGAGGGTGTGCCACTGAATGTTGAGCGCCTGGCCCTGTTCATTGGGCGGGAGTTGGTCCACGGCAAACTTGTGTTCGAAGGAGGTGTGGGCGAGGAAGTAGGGGTACGATCCGCAGCCGATGTCGAGGATGCGGCCCGCGCGAAGCTCGGCGGGGATGAGGCTGTTGGCGCGGTTGGCGCGCAGGCGAGCAAGCAGAGGCTCGAGGAGTCCCTTGCCGCGGGTAAAACGTTGGTTGGAATTGGACATGGGCTGGATTTTACTATGAAAGCGATTCACTCCTGCACGTAAGCGCAGATTCCCTGGATGATTTCCTGACGCAAGG
>CAYNQA010000174.1:0-6965 GCA_964399225.1 uncultured Anaerolineaceae bacterium | reverse complement strand
AGCGGCTCCGACGTGGTGCCCGGCTCGAAGGAGAATTGAAACGCTCCAGCGCGGTCGAAGCGGGTCGCTTCGATGAAATCCAGCAAAGCCTTGAACTCCTCGTCTGTCTCGCCGGGGTATCCCACAATAAAGGTGGTGCGGATCGCAAGATCAGGGATCTTCGAGCGCATCTTATCGAGCGTGCGATGAACCCAATCCATGTTTGAAGGGCGCTTCATGCGGTAGAGCGTTTTGGGGTCGGCATGCTGGAGCGGCATATCCAAATACGGCAGGACCTGTTTGCTTGATGCCATCACATCGATCAGGCGGTCGGTCACATATCCGGGGTAGGCATACATCACGCGGATCCAATCCATGTCTGGCACAGAGGCGGTAAGCTGCTCGAGCAGGATCGCCAGGCCGTCCTTCATGCCAAGGTCATGACCGTAATCGGTCGTATCTTGCGCGATCAGTACCAACTCACGCACACCCGCATCGCGCAATTGGCGCGCCTCATGCAGGATCGTCTCCACCGGGCGCGAGACTGCCGTGCCCTTGATGAGCGGGATGGCACAGAACGCGCATGGGCGGCGACAGCCATCGGCTACTTTGAGGTACGCACTCGCGCCGTAGACAGTGGCGCGCAATGCTTCATGCTCATCCGCACCGACAGTCTTGGCATCGGGCAGGTGATACAAAGGTTGAGGATGCTTGGTGGCACGCAGTTCGCTCACCACTTGCACAATGTCCATCCAGCGGCGGGTGCCGAGAATACCATCGATGCCGGGGACCTGCTTTGCCACTTCCACGCCATAACGTTGGGTCAGGCAGCCGGCGGCGATCAGGATCTGGTTCTTCTTCTTGGCATCGGCCAATTCGCGCAGGGTATCCAGTGATTCCTGTTTGGCAGGGCCAATGAAACCGCATGTGTTCACGATCAACACATCGGCGCGCGAGGCTTTATCCACGGATTGATAACCATCGCGGACGAGAAGCTGCGCCATCGAATCCGAGTCGACGGTATTCTTGGCGCAACCCATTGAGATCAGGTGGAATGTCTTTTTGGTCATTATTGCTAAAGTCCGTTATTCATGTGGGATTAGGGTGGTGTCGGGGTCAAGCCCGGCACCAGGGTCTTTGTGGGTGAAGGCGTGATGGTGGGCGTGCGTGTGATCGTGGGCGTAGGTGAAATAGTGGCCGTGGGATTAAACACACCATTGACCGTATAGATGGCATTCACCACCTGGCTGTATGCGCCCAATAGGCCAAGGTCACGTTGATTGTAGGTGATTCGGATCGCAGCACCGTTGCCTGCCAGGATCTCAATGCGGTCACGCGCATCGAACGGGTATGCAGTGCCAGGAGTAGTGCGGCCATCGAAGACCACCTTTCCATCCACCGTCACGCGCAAGTACGTGCGCTCGATCGCCACGAGGTTCACCTGCACGGTCACGCCGGGCGGGAAGGTGGATGTGGCCGTCGGTTCAGCGTTCTCAAAGGCGGTGGGAGTGAGGTTGCCGAGATCGAGAAATGCCACTGTTGCAGCAGTTGGCTGGGTGGGCGGCACGGTAACCGAGAGTAATACATCTGAAATCGAGGGCGAAGTGGGCTGCACCGCCAACTCAGCACGAGTTTCCATCACACGGTTGATACCCCACACCGAGAACACCGCCAGCAACACCAACACCACGATCGCCAGCAGGTCGGCTACGATAAATCCGCGCAGCGGCGGGACACTCGCAGGGATCGGGATCTGCACCTTGCCGGTCGCGCCGGGCGGAAGCGGGTGCCTCTCGCGATGACGCATCTGCAATACATCCGCAAAGCGCAGGAGGATCTCATCCACGTTCAGGCTGAGGAACCCGGCGTAGTTGCTCAACATGCCTCGGGTTTGCACCACCGAGGGCAGTCCTTCGAAATTGCCTTCCTCCAGTGCCTGCAAATAGTGCGCCCGCACATGGATATGACGTTCGATCTCCTCGCGGCGCAAATTCAAAGCCGAGCGGCGGGCATTCAATTGTGCTCCGATGGCTTTGAACATTTCATTCGACGACAAAAGATTGCCCCGCAACGCAGCCTCTTCCACGGACGGATCTTCTCCCCACTCCTCATCCGCTTCTTCCATAACATTGTTCGGGTCCGGGCTTGCTGAGGTTAACCCCGCCCGTTCACGGACGCGCTGCCACCACTCTGGACTGAATTCTTCCAGCGCGGTGGTTGACTCTTCAGGTTGTTCCGGGGAGGAAATGGGGGCAGGCGCCGAGGTCAGCGCTTCAGAGGGTTGCTCAACTTCAGTTTTTTTTTACCCGCCGACTTGGGAGTCACGGTATCGAGTTCTTCGGTGGGAGGGACAGTCGGTGCTGACGGCGGCTCTTCCGCGATCAACGAGGCGGATCCAGGTTGTTCGGCTTCTGAGGATCGAGCCTCCTCCAGCGGGTTGAGTTCAGGCTTTGCAGGCGAATCCCTGCGCAACAGGCGCGCCCAAAAACCAGGGCGGGACGATTTCACTTCGGGCGCAGGTGCCGGCTCGGGCGTGCTCTCAGACAGAGCGGGTGCAGCCGCTTCGGGGGCGGTTGAATCGGCGGGTCTGGATTCGCGCGCGCTGGCGGTCAGTTCATCCAGGTTCAGCCCCAGGAAATCGGCATAGAGACGCAAAAACCCGCGTCCTTGCGCGGCAGAGAGCATGATCGAGAAATCATCATTCTCGAGCGCCTGCAAATACACAGAACGAATCCGCGTGGACTCGGCTACCTCATCAAGCGTGAGGCGGCGCGATTCGCGCGCGGCTTTGAGTTTGTTTCCGATGCTATCGGGCATGGGCAAAAGTGTACCACAATCAGAAACCCGTTTTCTTCACGAAAACGGGTTTCTAATCGGTTATTCAGCAGAAGTAGCTTCAGCGGCAGGCGCTTCGGCTTCGGCCTCAGCCTGGGCTTTGCGTCCGCGCTTCTTTTCTTCCTTGGCGGCGGCTCTATCCTGCGCAGCCTTCGCTTTCAGTTCTTCAGCGGATTCGCCTTCGCGGTGGACGGTGATCTTGATCTCGGGGACGAGGTCCATGGTGAGGCGGATGTGGGCGGTGTATTCGCCGATCTCACGGATGGGCATCATGTCCACCAACTGGCGTTTGACTTCATAGCGGACCTTCTCGGTCAGCGCAGCGGCAACGTCACCGGTGGTGATCGAGCCGTAGAGCTTGCCGGTTTCGCCAGCCTTCACGGCGAACTCGAGAGACACGCCTTGAATGAGTTCGGCCACGCCCTTGAGTTCCTCATTCTGGGTGTTGCGGCGCACTTCGGCTTTCGCCTTGATGCGTTCCACCTGCTTGAGCGCGCCCGCGGTGGCGAGCACGGCCAACCCCTGCGGGATGAGGAAGTTGCGGCCGAAGCCATCAGCGACCTTTTTCACGTCGCCGGCGCGGCCCAGTTTGTACACGTCCTTGGTAAGCATTACTTTCATTGTCTAAGCCCTTTCTGGCATTGAATTTCGCGGTCGAAGGGTACTACGACCTGCGGCGGGACATTCTACCAGAGGAACGCATTCTTGCCAACCGAAGTCAGACGGGGTAAGATACTTGCATGGCAAACTTCCCCATTCAATGGCGCCGCATCGGAATTCTGATCGGCATTGGCATCCTCGTACTGGTGATCGTGGACTTGAATGCCCGCATCGAGGGCTTGAACAAGCTGAACGAGGAAGTGGCCGATGTGCGCGTGCAGGCAACACAGGCCATGCAGACACAAATGGCACTACAAACCCAGATGGCTTATGCTACTTCGGATCAGGCTGTGGAAGATATCGCGCGGGCCGAAGGGCACATGATCCAGGATGGGGATATCCCGGTCATGCCGGTCGGCGATGGACAAGCCACGCCGGTGCCGCAGGCAACGCCCACCTCCTCCCCAACACCAATGGCGAATTGGGAGATCTGGTGGATGTTATTTTTTGGAGAATAACACCAGGAATATTTGTGCCAGGTTATGAATCGCATCGACCTCTTCCCCACCTCAACAAAAATCGAACAAGACGGCTTGACCATCGCAGGGCATTCACTTGCCGCCCTCGCGAGAGAACATGGCACGCCTCTCTACATTTATGACCGTACGACGATGGACGCATCCGCGGCGGGATACAAGTCTGCGCTCGCATCCTCCTATCCCAATCCTGCTTCTGTCACCTATGCGGGGAAGGCCTACTTGAGCAAGGCCATTGCGCAATGGGCGCAATCCCACGGCCTGTACGTGGACTGCACCGGCGAGGGCGAGATCGCGATCGCCCGTGCAGGCGGCGTGACACGTGAGCACATTTTGGTGCATGGAGTGAACAAGTCGCTGGCGGATTTGAAGTCTGCGCTGGAACATGCGGGGACGATCGTGGTGGATAACATCACCGAGCTGGAACGGATCGCAGAGCTTTGGCCGAATGTCAAAAGCAAAATATCGTTGTGGCTGCGGTTGGTGCCCGGGCTGGCTGTGGAAACGCATCACGCGCACACCCAGACCGGACACCACGACAGTAAATTCGGCATGACCAGCGAGGAATTAATGGAAGCGGTTGAGTTCTGCCGTAAGCAGAACCTGCCATTGAACGGCATCCACTTCCACCAAGGCTCCAATTTCCGCGACCCTGCGCCGCTGGTGGCCGCCATTCAATTGGGGCTTGACCTTGCCAAGCTGATCGGGTTTGCCGGCGAGTGGCACTTCAGTCCAGGCGGCGGCTGGGGCGTGGCCTATCACGAGGATGAACTGCCGCAGCCAGATACGCGCGAATATGTCCGTGTGATCGCGGATACCGTGAAAGAGGAGTGCGCTATCCGCGGTTTGTCCCTGCCTCATTTGCATTTGGAGCCGGGGCGGAGTCTGGTGGCGCGCGCAGGAGTGGCGGTCTATCGTGTGGGAGCCGTGAAGCGCCGCACACACAAAACATGGGTCCTGACCGACGGCGGCATGACGGACAATCCGCGCTTCGCGTTGTATGGTGCGCGCTATTCGTGCCTGCCCGTCCATGCTCCCGAGCGGGAACGCAATGAAAAGGTATCCGTTGCGGGTCCGTATTGCGAATCGGGCGATGTGGTCATCGAAGATCTGCCGATGCCAAAACTCGAAGTCGGCGATCTGATCGCTGTCCCGGCGGCGGGGGCGTACCAGCTCAGTATGTCTAGCAACTACAATGGGGCGAGACGTCCGGCCGTGGTGTGGCTGGAGGCGGGACACACGAGTCTGATCCAACGCCGCGAGACAGTAGAAGATTTGCTCAGGCGTGACACATGAGCACCAACAGCGACCTGCTCCTCAAACGCCTGCAAAGTTTTGAATTTCTGCGCGGATTGGACGAGGATGCGTTGAAAGGTCTGGCCGAAAGCGCCGTGTGGAAAGTGTATCCATCCGACGCGGTGATCTTTTGGGAAGGGGATGAAGAATCGAATTTATATTTTCTGCAATATGGCTCGCTCAAAGTGTTGAAGGCCGCGCCCGATGGACGCGAACAGGTACTGCGATTTATCAACGCGGGCGAAGTGTTCAACGAGATCGGCGCGCTGGCGAAGAGGGCGAATCCTGCCACGGCGGTGGCGTTGGAAGAGTCGGGCATTTGGTTGATCCCGCGTTTAGCGTTGGACAAGATCGTGGTGGAGCATCCGCAAGTGGCATTGCAGATCATCCAGAACATGGCGGATAAGATCATTGGGCTGGTGACGCTCGCGGCGGATTTGTCGCTGAAAACGGTGGAGGCGCGCTTCGCCAAGTTGTTGCTGGAGCAGGCCGAGGGAGACGTGATCGAGCGCCGTCGCTGGACGAACCAGACAGAACTCGCGTCGCGCCTCGGCACCGTCCCCGACGTGTTGAGCCGCGTCATCCGCGAGTTGACGAAGGCGGGTATCATCGAAATGGACAAACAATCCATCCGCATTTTAGACCGCGCGGGATTATCGGCGCGCACAAAGAGCGAGTAAATACGGTACACGGATTACACGGATTTTACGGATTGCACGGATTTTTCTTTAAAAAATCCGTGTTTGTCCCTTTTGTCCGTGTAATCCGTGTACTGAAGGTTTCCAAAACCCGACAAAAGTCGGGTCGTGAAATGGGGGCAAGGTGTAAAGTTCGGGCAACCAAGGAGTCCCCATGCCCGATATCTATTTTCCCGAAACAAAATCCAAAGCGGTCTTTGCTTCCGACAGTCCCAAACCGCAATTCCTGATCGACACGCCGCAGTTCAAAGCGCTGGTGGTCGGACTGGAAGCGGGACAGCAGATCCCCGTCCACCCTGGCGAGGCGGCCATGTATCACTTCCTCGAAGGCGAGGGACTGATGACCGTCGGCGAGGAGACCTTCGCCATCAAGCCTGGCGTCACCGTCGTCACGCCGAGCGGAGCGAAACGTGGCATGAACGCGAAGACCCGCGTCGTGTTCCTCGGCTCCAAAGGCGCGTCGTAAAGCAAACCCAACCACAGAGACACGAAGACACAGAGATTAAAAACTCCGTGACTCCGTGTCTCCGTGGTTCAACTTTCTTCATAAATCACCATCACCAAAGGATAACCCCATGCCCATTCCCTACCTCCTCACCACCCTGCTCTACATCTTCGTCGCGCTCTTCATCGCGGCGGACGCGTCGCTCGTCAGCGTTGACCTCATCTCGGCCTTCCCCGCCCTGCGCTGGGTGCGCGTCCACTTCATCACGCTTGGAATCATCTCGCAGGTCGCGTTCGGACTTTTGCCCATTCTCGTCGCGTCCCTCGCGAAGAAACCCAAACCCTCCTTCCGCTGGGACATCTGGCTGACTCTCAACGTCGGGTTCGTGGCGCTGGTGGCAGGCTTCGCGGGCGTCAACCACCCGATGATCTTCGCGGGCGGCACGCTCATCTTCATCGCCGCGACCCTGCTCCTCATCCAACTCTGGAACGTGCGCGGCGGCGAAGCGCCCGCCTCGCTCAAGTTTTACATCACGGGCATTTTCTATTTGCTCGTCGGTATCATCATCGGCACAGG
>CAYNQA010000173.1:0-7010 GCA_964399225.1 uncultured Anaerolineaceae bacterium | reverse complement strand
CAGCCGATGGAATTGTCACGCTCGAAGCGGTGACCTGCCTCGCCTCCTGCGACCGTGCGCCCATGTTCCAGGTCCAGGGCCCGAACGGGATCGAATATCACGACAACATGACCATGGACCGCACGATGGAACTTGTCGAAGCGCTCAAGAAAAGCAAGGAGGTGAAGTAATGGCACACGTCGTTCTTCGCCACCGCGATATCCCCAATCTCAATACCATCGAAGTCTATAAAAAGAACGGCGGCTTCGAGGCCTTCAAGAACGCCGTCAAAAAGATGAAGCCCGAAGACGTCACGACCGTGGTCAAGAACTCCGGCCTGCGCGGACGCGGCGGCGCGGGGTTCCCGACCGGCATGAAGTGGTCGTTCATGGACAACAAGAACTGGCCGCACTACGTTGTCGCCAATGCCGACGAGTCCGAGCCGGGCACCTTCAAAGACCGCGAGATCATGGAGCAGAACCCCTTCCAGTTTTTGGAAGGTGTTGCGCTTGCCTCGTACGCGGTCGGCGCGAATGCGGCGTACGTTTACCTGCGCGGTGAGTTCTGGCAGGTGGCCGCCTTCCTCGACGAAAAGATCGCCGAGATGGAAAAAGCGGGAATCCTTGGCGACAAACTCTTCGGCACCGACTACTCGCTCCGCATCTATACCCACCTCGGAGCGGGCGCCTACATTTGCGGAGAGGAAACCGCCCTGCTCGAATCGATCGAAGGCAAACGCGGACAGCCGCGCGTGCGTCCGCCGTTCCCGCCTTCGTTTGGACTGTACGGCAAACCGACCGTGGTCAACAACGTGGAGACGCTCACCAACGTCCCGCTCATCGTCGCCAACGGCGCGGACTGGTACAAGTCCATGGGCACGGCCGACAGCGCCGGCGTGAAGATCTTTTCGCTCTCCGGCCGTGTGAAGAAGCCGGGCAACTATGAACTACCCTTCGGCAAAACCTTCCGCGACCTGATCTACGGCGAAGGCGGCGGCATTATTGACGATCATCCGATCAAGGCCATCATGCCTGCGGGCGCGTCTTCCTCACTGGTTCCCGCCGATGACAAGGCCCTCGATACCATTCTCGATTACGCTTCCGTGCGCACCCTCGGCGCGGACCTGGGCTCCGCCTCGGTCATCGTCATTGACGACACGGTCAGCATCGAGTGGGTCATCAGCAAGACCATTCATTTCTTCAAACACGAATCCTGCGGCAAGTGCACACCCTGCCGCGAAGGCAACCATTGGATGTTGAACGTCATCAACCGTGTCGAGCACAGCCACAAACCGGAAGATGTGAACCTGCTCCTGACCGTTGCCAAACAAATGCAGGGCAAGTGCCTGTGCGCGCTGGGCGAATTCGCCACCATGGCGGTCGTAACCGGCATCGAGCGCTTCCCGAAGGATTTTGCAAGGTGAAAGAAAAAATAAACTCTCTGCGATGTCATTGCGAGGAGGGTGCTCTTCCCGACGAAGCAATCCCCAGTTCGGTGGGGAGATTGCTTCGCCGAAGAACGGCTCGCAATGACAGGCAACGTTGGAGCATCGCATGGCAGATGTAACACTGACGATCGACAATAAACAAGTCACGGTTCCGTCCGGGACACTGGTGGTGGATGCCGCCAAGAAAGCCGGTATCGACATCCCGGTCTTTTGCTACCATCCCAAGATGGAACCGGCCGGCATGTGCCGCATGTGTCTCGTGGAGGTCGGCCGCCCGATGATCGACCGCGCCACGGGCAAACCCGTTTTGGACGAGAAGGGCGAAGCGAAGATCCAATTCCTGCCCAAGCTCGAAACGGCCTGCACCAACAAGGTCGAGCCGGGCATGGTGGTCAAGACCCAGTTGACCTCCGAGAAAGCCCGCGATGGACAGAAGGGAACCGTCGAGTTCCTGCTCACCTCGCATCCGCTCGATTGCCCGATCTGCGACAAGGGCGGCGAATGCCCCCTGCAGAACCTGACGATGGAACACGGACCCGGCAAGAGCCGCTTCCTCTTCGATGAGAAACAGCGCCTTGCCAAGCACGTGCCGCTGGGCGAATTGATCTGGCTCGACCGCGAACGCTGCATCCAATGCGCGCGCTGTATCCGCTTCCAGAGCGACATCGCTGGCGAAGCAGTGCTCGGATTCGATGAGCGCGGACGTTACACGCAGATCATCACCACCTCGGAGCCCGGATTTGACTCCGTCTTCTCCGGCAACACCACCGACATCTGTCCCGTCGGCGCGCTGACCACCGCAGACTTCCGCTTCGGCGCGCGCCCGTGGGAACTCAAGGCTTCGGCCTCGGTCTGCTCGCAATGTCCGGTCGGATGCAACACCACGTTCAACACCCGCCGCGAAGCCAAGGCCGACGGCAAGATCGTGATCAAGCGCGTCATGCCGCGCCAGAACGAACAGGTCAACGAGACCTGGATCTGCGACAAGGGCCGCTTTGCGCATCACTATCTCGAAAGCGACAAACGCCTCGCCAAACCGATGGTCAGCAAGGAAGACAAACTGGCCAAGGTTTCGTGGAAGGCCGCCCTCGATGCCGCCTCTGAAAAACTTGCGGCGCACAAAAAGAATCTCGTCGTGCTCGCCTCGGGCCGACTCTCCAATGAAGATCTCTTCAACCTCAAATCGCTGGCCGATCTCGCGGGCGGCGAAGCGGTGCTCTACTCCGACATGGGCGGCGGCGAACTGACCTCGCTCGTCGGTGTGAGCGACGGCACCAACCTCGGCAACATGGGCAAGGGCGACACCATCCTCGTAGTCGCCTCGGACCTCTACAACGAGGCGCCGATCTGGTGGCTGCGCATCAAGGCCGCCGCCGAACGCGGCGCGACGCTCATCGTTGCCAACCCCCGCGAAACCAAACTCGACAAATTCGCCACTTTCGCCGTCCGCTATGCCTACGGCGACGAAGTGAAAACGATCGAAGACTTGAGCGGCAAGAGCAAGATCGCGGACGCCTTCCGCAAAGCCGAGAACGCCGTCATCTTCTACGGTTCGGAGGGACTCGGGGTAGCGGGCACCACCTCGCTGGCCGCTGCCTGCGCCGACCTGCTCAAAGAGACCAATCACATCGGCCGTCCCAATAACGGACTCATCGGTGTGTGGCAGCGCGTGAATGACCAGGGCGCATGGGAGATGGGCTTCCGTCCCTCCGCCGACCTGGCCGAGACCCTCAAGGGCAAGGCTGTCTACATCGTCGGTGCCGACCCGGCCGGGGACGACCCCGCGCTGGCCAAGGTGCTCAAGAGCGCCAAGTGTGTGGTGGTGCAGGACATTTCCATGACCGCCACCGCCGAACTCGCGGATGTTGTCCTGCCTGCGCAAGCCTACACTGAGCGCGAAGGCACCTACACCTCCGGCGAACGCCGCGTGCAGCGCTTCTACCCGGCGGTTCCCGTTTTCGGCGAGGCCCGCCCCGACTTTGCGATCACCTCGCAACTTGGGCGCCAGATGGGAACCATCCTCGAAGGCAACTCACACACCATCGTCTTCGATTTCATCGTCAACTCGCTCCCGGCCTTCGATGGCCTGGACTATGACCGCCTCGCCGAAGTGACCGAGCAATGGCCGATCATCGGCCGCAGCGACATGTACTACGGCGGCACCACCTACGAAAACAAGCACGGCCTCGGCGCGCATCTTTCCTCCGCTGCACAGCGCGGCGAATCGTTCAAGCTGCCCTCTGCGAAGAACGTGAAATCCCTGCGCCCGAAAGAGGGCGAACTGCTCGCCGTGCCGGTGACCAAGCTCTATGACCTCGGTAACACCGTGACCCCTGCAGGCCTGCTGGCCCAGCGCACCGGCGAAGCGGCCATTGCCCTGCATCCGGACACCGCCGAAAAGTTGGGCGCGGAGGCCGGGGATACGGTCAAAGTTTCGTGGAACGGGAGCCAGGCGGAGGTCCGCGTGCGAATCGAGGAAGGTATCTCGACCGGCGTGGCGCTCGTCCCGCGCAGTTTCGGCTTGAGCGTGCGCGAACCGGTGGTACTGTCGGTCAAATCCGCGAAGAAGGTGAGAGGCTGATATGACTTGGGCATTGTTCTGGGAGTGGCTGATCAAGTCACTAATTCTGATCTTCACCCTGCTCGGCGGATTCGCATACACCACGTATTACGAACGCCGCTGGATCGCGCGCATTCAGGTGCGCGTGGGACCGAACCGCGCCGGCCCGCTGGGCTTGCTCCAGCCGATCGCGGACGCGGTGAAGTTGATCTTCAAAGAAGAGCTGACCCCCGGCAAGGTATACAAGCTGGTGTTCTTCCTCGCCCCGCTCCTGACGATGGTGCCGTCGCTGGTGATCGCGGCAGTCATCCCGTGGGGCACCTCGTTCATGCTCGGCGACCGCAGGATCTACCTGCACTTGGTGAACATCAACGTGGGCACGCTCTACCTGATGTCGGTGGCCTCCATCGCGGTCTATGGCATCGTGCTGGCGGGCTGGTCGAGCAATAACAAGTACGCCATGCTCGGCGGCCTGCGCTCTTCGGCGCAGATGATCTCGTATGAATTGACTCTTGGCATGGCCTTTGTGACCGCCATCCTGCTGGGCAACTCGATGAGCATGGTGGACATCGTGAACGGACAGCGCGAATGGTGGTTCGCAGCCATTCAACCCGTCGGGTTCATCCTGTTCTTCATCGCTGTTCTGGCGGAGGTGAACCGCGCTCCGTTCGACATGCCGGAAGCCGAGCAGGAATTGACGGCCGGTTATCACACCGAATATTCCGGTATGAAATTTGCGTTGTTCTTCATGGCCGAATACCAGAAGATGATCGTGGTGAGCATGATCGCCGCCACATTGTTCCTGGGCGGCTATCTCGGATGGGGCGTGGACAAGTTTCCGTTCCTCGGCCCGCTCTATCTGTTTGGCAAGGTCTTCCTGCTCCTGGGCGTGATGATCTGGATCCGCGCCGCATGGCCGCGCATCCGCTACGACCGCCTGATGTCCTTTGGCTGGAAGGTGATGCTGCCGCTTTCGCTTGCGATCGTGTTCATCACCGCCACTGGCATTTTGATCGGGAGCAGTTGGTTCATTTTGATCGCATCTTTACTGGCAGCAATCGTCGCGGTGGTCTCTGTGTACATCGCGTTGAGGAGAAAAGCATATGAATTTGCTTGAGCCCATCATCGAGCTGGGACGCGGGCTCGTCATCACCATGAAGCAGGTGCTCTTCAACCCGGTGGTGACAGTCCAATATCCCGAACAGAAGCGTGAAGTTCGCCCGCGTTTCCGCGGACGCCATGTGTTGAAGCGCTACGATAACGGCCTCGAGAAATGCATCGGCTGTTCGTTGTGTGCGGCCGCCTGTCCCGCTGACGCGATCTTCGTGGAAGCATCCGAGAACACCGACGAGAAACGCTTCTCGCCCGGCGAACGCTATGCCTCGACCTACGAGATCAACATGCTGCGCTGCATCTACTGCGGTTTCTGCGAGGATGCCTGTCCCACCGAGGCCATTGTGCTCGGCGACAACTACGAGTTGACCTTCACCGACCGCCGCCAGGCGATCTACCCGAAGGAAATGCTGCTCGAACCGGTCCGCTCTGCCGATATGACCACCCCGCGCAAAGTGGAATCGAATGTCTACAATCGCTCGGTCCCCGAAATGAAAGACCCACAGGACTAGTCCATGAACATTGACTTGATCCTCTTCATCGTTCTCGCCCTCGTTGCGGTCGGCACGGCCCTCGGCATGTTGTTCAGCCGCAACGCGGTCTACTCGGCGCTGTTCCTCGTGTTGAACTTCGCCGTGGTGGCGGTCTTCTACCTCCTGCTTGGCGCGCCGTTCATCGCCATGGCGCAGGTGACCGTCTACGCGGGCGCCATCATGGTGCTGTTCCTCTTCGTGATCATGCTCCTCGGCGCAGAGGAATTGGCGCCCGGCAAGGCGCTCCCATGGCAGAAACCATTGGCGGGCTTCCTTGCCTTCGTGTTGGTGGTTGAGTCGGCCTACCTCCTGCTCTTCCGCGGTGTTCCCTCCGGCGCGATCTCTCAACCGGGCGAATACGCCAACTCGATGCAGAGCCTGCGCGACATGGCGGATGTCTTGTTCAAGCAATACCTGCTTCCGTTCGAAGTCACATCCATTCTGCTGTTGGTTGCCATGGTTGGCGCCATCGTTCTGACCAAGCAGGAAAAGGGAGGACAGAAATAATGGTCCCCGTCAATTACTACATTGTGCTCTCCGCCGTCCTGTTCATTATCGGCGCGTTGGGCGTACTGCTCCACCGCAACCCGCTGATCATCTTTATGTCCATCGAACTGATGCTGAACTCTGCCAACCTTGCAATGGTCGCGTTCAGCACCGTCAACGATAGTTTCAGCGGGCAGATCTTTGTCTTCTTCGTCATCGCTGTTGCGGCGGCGGAGGTGGCGGTCGGTCTCGCGTTGATCGTGCAGATCTTCAAGACCAAGCACAGCATCAACGTGGACGATATGAACAGCCTGAAGGGATAGAGACATGCTTCTGAGCGAAACCACTTCATACGGATTTCTCTTCCTCGCCCCGTGGCTGGTGTTCTTCCCCGTCATCGGCCTGCTCATCAACATCATCTTCGGCGGGCGCATGTCCGAAAAAGCCATCGGCTGGACCGCTTCGGCGGCCTCCGCAGCGGCTTTTGTCGTCAGCGTCCTGCTGGCCTACTCGGTCTCTGCCGCGCACGGCGAAGCGTTGCGCTGGACCCTCGCCTCATGGATGCATGTCGGCGACCTCGCCATCGACTGGACCTTCCGCGCCGACTCGCTCTCGACCACGATGATGCTGGTCGTCTCGGGCGTGGGCACCCTGATCCACATCTACGCCATCGGTTACATGCACGAGGATGTGCGCTTCAAGAATGACGTTGGGCGCTTCCGCCGTTTCTTCGTCTTCCTCAACCTCTTCATCGCCATGATGATGATCCTCGTCAGCGGCGACTCGTACATGATGCTCTTCGTCGGTTGGGAGGGCGTGGGCTTGTGCTCCTTCCTCCTGATTGGCTTCTGGTACGACATGGACACGCTCGGCCGTCCCTCGTGGGCCAACT
>CAYNQA010000172.1:0-7024 GCA_964399225.1 uncultured Anaerolineaceae bacterium | reverse complement strand
CGAAGTGCCGCGCTAAAATTCGTTGCTTAAAGCCAATATGCAAAACTACCAAGACATCCTCGCTGAAATTCTCATTGACCCGGAAACCCTCCAGAAGCGCGTTCGCGAACTCGGAGCCGAGATCAGCCGCGACTATGGCGACACGAATGGCAACTTTCTGTTGATCTGCATCCTGCGCGGCGGCGTACCCTTCCTGGTTGATTTGATGCGCCACATCACTGTCCCTCATGCGCTCGACTTCATGGCGATCTCCTCCTATGGTGCGGGCGCGCGCGAAAGCACAGGCAACGTCCGCCTGACGATGGACCTGATGACCAATATCAAAGACAAGCATGTCTTGCTGGTCGAAGACATCATAGACAGCGGGCACACCATCGCCTCGGTGCTTGAACTACTTGAAACCCGCCAGCCAGCCAGTCTCAAAGTCTGCGCGCTGTTGGACAAGGAAGAACGCCGCGAGGCCGTCGTCCCGCTGCACTATCGCGGCTTCAGCATCCCCAATAAATTCGTTTTTGGCTACGGCCTCGACCTCGACGAATACTATCGTAACCTGCCGTTTGTCGGCGTAGTGGACCTCCAAAAATACAAATCTAAGTGATCATCATGACGGAACAGGGCGGAACAAACAACTCCAACTATGCTGGTCGATGGGTCGCGCGCGTGCGTGGCCAGATCATTGCGCAAGGCGGCACTCCCGACCAGGCGCGTCGCGCCGCTCAGTCGAGCCGCCACAAAGAAACGCCCGAAATAAGTTTCATGCCACTTTCCACCCCCTTTTCATTCTCCTCCCTTTTGGACCAGGTCCGTGACGCCGTGCCCGATGTGGAACTTTACCTCGTTGGCGGCGCGGTGCGGGATGCCATGCTCGGCCGCCTCTCCCTAGACCTGGACTTTGTGATTCCTTCTGGCGGAATCCAGCTTGCCAGGCGGGTTGCCAACGCCCTCCACGCCGACATTTTCCCCCTCGACGAAGAACGTGACACCGGCCGCGTCATTGTGACCCTGCCCGATGGCACGCACGAAAAAATGGACTTTGCCACCTACCGCGGTGGAAACCTCGAAGAAGACTTGCGCAACCGCGATTTCACCATCAACGCCATGGCTGTGGATGTGCGCAACATGTCCCTGCACGATCCGCTCGGAGGGGCCAATGACCTGCGCGCCAAACGCCTGCGCGCCTGCACCGACACCTCGCTTAGTGACGACCCCATTCGCATCCTGCGCGGCATTCGCATGGCGGCCGGGTTTAGTTTACAGATCGAACCGTCCACGCGCAAAGCGATGAAATCTGCCGCAACGGAGATCAACCGCATCTCGCCCGAGCGCATCCGCGATGAACTGTTCAAGATCCTAGAAGGCCAGCAGCCGGCCCCGTCCCTGCGTGCGCTCGACATGCTGGGCGTACTTGACCTGATCCTGCCTGAACTGAAATCCATGAAAGGTGTCCAGCAGCCCGAGCCGCACATTTATGATGTCTGGGAGCACACCTTGCAGGTCATATCCGCGCTCGAGTCACTTCTGGGCTCGCTCAGGGTGGGATACGATCCCGAACAGACCGGCGACCTGCTGACTGGCCTGCTGGTGATGCGCCTTGGACGCTATCGCGAGCAATTTGCCAGTCACTTTGCAAAGCGCCTCAACGAAGACCGTGACGCACTTCCGCTCTTGTTCTTCTCCGCCCTCTATCACGACGTTGCAAAACCGTCCTGTATGACCAGGGATGAGAACGGCCGCATCCGCTTCTGGGGTCATGACGAACGCGGCGCCGAGATGGCCGCCGAACGCGCCCGCGAACTACGCCTCAGCAAGGATGAGATCGCCCGCGTGGAAACAGTCATCAGGAACCATATGCGCATCCACTTTCACTCCAGCCGCAAGGAAGGTGAAGATAAGGATCCGTCTCGTCGCGCCATTTATCGCTTCTTCAAGGACTCCGGTGAATCAGGTATCGACCTGATCCTGCTCTCTCTCGCCGACTTGCGTGCCACCCGCGGCAACAACCTCACCCAGGAAACCTGGCGCGCTGCTCTGGATGTCTGCCGCATTTTCCTTGAGAACTTTTTTGAACACCCTGAAGAAGTTATCTCTCCGCCGCGCCTTGTGGACGGGAATGAGTTGATGAAAGAACTTGGCCTCAAACCCGGTCCGCGTGTGGGTGACGTGCTCGAGGCCATCCGCGAAGGTCAGGCCACAGGCAAGGTTTCCACCCGTGAAGATGCCATCGCATACGCCAGAAAATGGCTAAATGAAAATCTGGAGCAGGGAATATCAGGTTCCTGATTACCGACTATCATTATCCATTGTTCGATATTTGAGAACTGGAAATCACATGAACATCGTTTACTTCGACCTCGAAACCCAGAATACCTTTGATGACGTTGGCGGGCGTAACAACATGGCCGCGCTTAAATTAGCTTGCGGTGTGACCTGGTCCACGCAGCGAAATGATTTTGCTGTGTATTGGGAAAAAGATGCCGCCGCGCTGGTGGCTGAACTCAAGTCAGCTGATCGCGTGATCGGTTTCAACATCCTCAACTTCGATTACGAAGTCCTCAAGCCATATGCTCCCGGAGAAAACTTTCGCGCTTTCCGTTCAACAGATATGCTCGCCGATATCTTTCGCGCTCTCAATTTTCGCCTCAGTCTTGATTCGCTGGCCAAGGCCTGTCTTGGCGCCACCAAAACCGCAGATGGATTGCAAAGCGTGCAGTGGTTCCGCAACGGCGAGTTGGACAAGGTGGCCGAATATTGCAAAGCCGACGTGGACATCACGCGCCGCGTCTACGAATTTGGCCGCGATAATGGATTTGTGTATTACTACTCCAAGCTCGGGAGCAAGTTGAAGGTCAACGTGAATTGGAAGTGAGACCAGAAATCCGTTTCTGCGAGAAAAAGGATTTCTCCTATTCCGTGAAGGAGTGAAAATGCAAACCTTTACCCGTAACAACCTGTCTCTCGCCTACGAACGCCGCGGGCATGGCGCGCCTCTTGTGCTCATCCATGGCTTTCCGCTCGACCATTCCATTTGGAATGAAGTAGCTCCGCTCCTGGAAAATGATTTTGACTTGATCCTTCCCGACCTGCGCGGATTTGGGCAAAGTGACCGGACATCCCCGCCTTTTATGATGAACGACCTCGCCGATGACATCGCCGGCCTGCTGGATCATCTTGGGTTTCAGTCTGCGCATCTGGCTGGACATTCGATGGGCGGCTACGTTGCGCTCGCTTTTGCACAGGGACATGTTTCCCGCGTGCGCGGATTGGCGCTGGTCGCATCGCAAGCGGGAGCGGATACGCCCGAGCGCAGGGCAGGGCGTTATACCGAAGCGGCGCATATTGCAGAGCACGGCACGGGTGACATTGTGGCCGGTATGACCACAAAATTATCCGCCGACGAGCGCGTGCGCAGATATGTTCACGATCTGATGAAGAAGCAGTCCCCAGCGGGGATGATCGGGGCGATCAAAGCCATGGCCGAGAGACGAGACAACCTGTCCGTGTTGGCGGCGGCCTCGTTCCCGGTAGCCCTCATCCATGGCGATGCGGATGCGTTGATCCCCGTCAGCAAGGCGCAGGAAGTGCATGCAGCCGTTTCATCGGCAAAATTGTTCACGATCACGGGAGCTGGTCACATGCCCATGATGGAGTCCCCGCAGGCTGTGGCTGAGGCGTTGAAATGGTTCTTGTAAAATAAAAACGGACGGGAGCGCTCCCGTCCGTTTTTATTAGTTGGATTCGATTGGGGTTGTTGGTATGGATGCGCTCGATGGGATCCACGAACTGGGGGTAACCGCGCTATGGGCGATGGGTGTCTTTCCCATGCGGCGAATGAGACGCATGATGTGGGCTGAGAGCACTTCGCTTGGGATGGGTTTCACCAAATAATCATCAGCTCCGCTATCCAGCGATTCGGCAACGATCTCGGGGTCGTTGAACGCGGATAGAATAATGATGGGGACATTGCTGAATTCACGCACTTTTTTGCATACAGCCCGGCCATCCATGTCTGGCATCATCAAGTCGAGAACGACGGCGTCTGCCCAATTTTCGGTAATGATCTTGATCGCATCGCGGGCGGAATTCGATGTGCGAATGGTGTAGCCATGCTTTTGCAGAAGCATGGCTACCAGTTCAGTCATTGCGATATCGTCATCGACGACAAGAATATTCATTGAATTATTGCTCCTGGTGCGCCTATTATCCATGAATATGACTGTGATTTACTTTGCAGGTGGTTAACAACAGAAGAGGGCGAAAAAACACCAAATTTGTGTGATTTTTGTATGGCTGGAAAAATTACTTTTTACGGGGGCGATATGAATCATGGAAGAGGTGCTTGTGGTACACTTCGTAAAGTTGTAAATTTCACAATCAACCCTCGATTCTATGGAGGTCGCAATGACACAATGGGTTTATCTATTCGACGAAGTTGAAAAGGTCGAAAAGAAAGTTGGTTCGTGGGATGCGGTCAAGTCGCTTTTGGGCGGCAAGGGCGCAGGCCTGTTCGATATGACGCGAGCTGGTGTACCGGTGCCTCCGGGCTTTACGGTGACCACTGCGGCTTGTAACGAGTATCGCAAGGCTGGTAAATTCCCTGCCGGACAATGGGAGCAGGAATTGAAAGCCATGAAGAAAGTGGAGAAGCAGACCGGCAAGAAATTTGGCGATCCCTCCAATCCACTTTTGGTCTCTTGTCGTTCAGGCGCCAAGTTCTCGATGCCGGGCATGATGAACACCATCTTGAACATTGGTTTGAACGATCAGGTGGTGGAGGGTCTCGCGAAGCAGACCGATAACCCTCGCTTCGCCTGGGACTCGTACCGCCGCTTGATAGAGATGTTCGGCACGGTTGTATTCGACATTGCCGATGAGGCATTTGAAGAACCCTTTGCAGAATATAAGCACGAAAAAGGATACAAAGGCGATACCGACATGACTGCGGGGGATTGGAAGGCATTGGCCGATGTTTACAAGACCGTTTTCAAGAAACATGTTGGCATTGAATTTCCACAAGATGTGAATAAGCAATTGGAACTGGCCACCGAGGCCGTTTTCAAATCATGGATGGGCAAGCGCGCCATTGACTATCGCCACGCGACCAACATCCCCGATGATCTCGGCACGGCTGTCAACATTGTGACAATGGTCTTTGGCAACATGGGCTTCGACTCGGGCACGGGCGTGGCGTTCACTCGTAACCCGTCCACGGGCGAGAAGCTCATGATGGGTGAGTATCTGCTTAATGCGCAGGGCGAGGACGTGGTGGCGGGTATTCGCACGGCTGATCCGATCGCCAATATGCGCCAGTATTTGCCCAAATCGTACGATGAATTCATGAAGATCACGACGCGCCTCGAGAAGCACTACAAGGATGTGCAGGACGTGGAGTTCACCGTCGAGCGCGGAAAGCTGTGGATGCTCCAGACGCGCAATGCCAAACGCACCGCCAAGGCCGCGGTCAAGATCGCCGTGGACATGGCCAAGGAAGGTTTGATCTCGAAGGCAGAAGCCGTCCAGCGCATCACTCCCGCAGACGTGGACACATTGCTCCACCCGCAATTCGATGATGCGGCGCGCAAGAAGGCGCACGTGCTGGCGAAAGGTGTCAATGCCTCGCCGGGTGCTGCGGTTGGACAAATTTACTTCGATGCTGACCTCGCCGAGAAAATGGCAAAAGAAAGCAAGCAGGACGTGCTGATGGTGCGTCCCTTCACCAAGCCAGATGATGTCCATGGCATGATCGCCTCCAAGGGCATCCTGACCAGCGAAGGCGGCGCATCCTCCCATGCGGCCGTGGTCGCCCGCCAGTTCGGCATCCCGGCTGTGGTTGGAGCGTCTGCGCTCAAAATCGATATGAAAGCCCGCACCATGACCATCGGTGAGAAGGTCATCAAGGAAGGCGAATGGATGTCGGTGGACGGCACTACGGGTGAAGTGTTTGCCGGCAAGATCCCCACGGTCACGCCTTCGCTTGAGGAACAAACCGAATTGCTGACCCTGCTCGAATGGGCTGACAAACTTGCCCGCCTGCAAGTCTGGGCAAATGCGGATTATCCCAAGGACGCCCGCCGCGCCCGTTCGTATGGAGCGAAGGGTATCGGTTTGTGCCGCACCGAGCATATGTTCTTCGAGCCCGAGCGCCTGCCGATCGTACAAGACATGATCCTCTCCACGACCAGCGAAGGTCGCACTGCCGCGCTGAACAAATTGCTGCCCTATCAGCGCAAGGACTTTGACGGTCTGTTCGATGCAATGAATGGCTACCCAGTCATCATCCGCTTGATCGATCCGCCTCTGCACGAGTTCATGCCCGACGAAGAGAAACTCTTCGAAGAGGTCGTGACCATGCGCGTCAAGGGCGAGACCAACGGCCTGGCCGATAAGGAAAAACTGCTGACCTCCATCCGCTCGATGCACGAGTCGAACCCGATGATGGGTCTGCGTGGTGTGCGTTTGAGCATCGCCATGCCCGAAATCGTCGAGATGCAGGTGCGCGCTATCTTTGAAGCCGCGGCAGACTGCACCAAGCGCGGCATCGTCGTCAAGCCCGAAGTCATGATCCCGCTGACCGGCACGGTGAAGGAACTGGAATGGATCCAGCCGCGTCTCGAACGCATCGCCTCCGCCGTGATGGACGAGAAGAAAGTTAAGTTTGCGTACAAGTTCGGCACGATGATCGAGATTCCCCGCGCCGCAGTCACTGCCCGCGAGATCGCCACGCATGCGCAGTTCTTCTCCTTCGGCACCAACGATCTGACGCAAATGACCTTCGGCTACTCGCGCGACGATGCTGAGCGCAACTTCCTGATCACCTACGTGGAGCAGGGCATCCTGCCGAAGAATCCCTTCCAGACCCTCGACCGCGACGGTGTAGGTAAGCTGATGAAGTGGGCTGTGGATGAAGGCCGCGCCACCCGCCCGGACCTCGAAGTGGGCATCTGCGGCGAACATGGCGGCGACCCCGACTCGATCGAGTGGTGCCACCTGATCGGCAACAACTACGTCTCCTGCTCGCCCTTCCGCG
>CAYNQA010000171.1:0-7032 GCA_964399225.1 uncultured Anaerolineaceae bacterium | reverse complement strand
TGAAAGGAAAGTAACAATGGCCGTCACCATCACAGAATGGAACAAGGAAACCAAGAGCCTAGTGACACAGGACTATCCCCCTCCTCCTGTCCAATACATCGACATCACAGCAGACAACTGGATGCAGTATTGGGGGCAGGAGGTGGAGGTATGGAATGCCAGTGAGCAACCAAAAGAAAAAAGACTAGTTGGTTGGAGTTCGTATTCTTGTCCTATCTGCCCTTGTTCTGGGATACAGCATTTTGACACGTGGGAGCATGCCCGCATCAAAGCCCCCACCGATCCTTACTATTACCTGAAGGATGAGGATGTGATTAAGGAAGGGGACCAGCGGCTTTAACGGGGGTATATACGAAAAGGTGGAGACATGTATCGGACGTACTGTTGCAGAGCAGCGTATTATTAGGCAGGCGAATCTTTATACGGATAGGGACTTCAAAGTACGCCGTAAACGCTAATACTCACTCCTCCCTTTCTCCCACCGCTTAAACGAAGATGGCCTACATTGGGAACATGCCCCAGGTAGGCCGTTTTTTCGTATCTGCCCTATTGTCACTCGAAATAGTCTAGTGCAATCGCACCTGATGAGTATGCTGGTCACATGCTTACTACGGGGGTGTAGTGACACGGACCAGCAAGTGACCCTCAGGTTGCGTATACGTCTTAGCTCTTGGGCATCAATACTCGTCTTCATTGGCTGTAGCCCAGTCTACAAAGAGCTTGTCACCAGTGCTGGCGGAACTACGATACATACCGATGCCCACGCGTCCGCTGGCATAACTCGGGTCGGTGCCGCTCCAGACGAGCACACCGTTGATATAGAACTTGAGCGTGGACCCACTGGCAGTGACTTTCAATGTGTTCCAGCCACCCTTCACGATCGTCGAAGTGGATGTCCAATCTTTGAGTGGGGTGTAGGTCCCGTTGTTGTCTTTCCAAACGGAGAAGAGGCCGGTGTTGGTGTAGTCGAAGGTGTATTCGCTGATCCACCATCCACTCGAATCCAGAACCGGGTTGCCGCGAATGGCCAGCACGTTCGCGCAGCCACTGCAACCGACGCGTTTCATGCGGACCTCGTAGGCGAGTGTGCTGTAATCGTTGACATGGCTGACCGTTGCGGCTTTGCCAGCCACGCCCAGAGTTGTCATGTAGTTCGATGATTCAAGCAGCCAGTTGCCTTTGTGTGCGACCCAGCCGGTCATGTCGGATGTGAAATTGGAAGTGAACCCAGCCAACGGGTCCGTGATGGAAACTGCGAAGGCTTGCCAGGCTGGGAAGGATTGATAGACACCTCCGATCACCGCGCGGACCCGCCAACTGTAGGAGCCCGTTACGAGATCCACGACGGGGGAGGCGGAGCAGGTGCCGGCTGTGCAGGCAGCAGCGTCCACGAGTTGATCGATGATCGCTGTCGAGCCTTGAACCACCTGTAGTTCATAGGAGGATGCGCCCTCTACGGCTGTCCAGATATAGATGACGCGCTTGAGTGGGATGGTGCCAGTCGGGAAGACCTGAGTGGGCACTGTGACAGCGAACTGTGCCGACGGTTCGCCCGGACGCGCACTGGCCGGCCGGACCGAGAGGATCGATACCGCCAACAGGGCGGCTAGGATGATGCGTGGGAGAGAAAGCTTGCGGATCATTGTTACCTTCTTTCTCCAAAGGCAGGTGTTGCCAGTCTTTGGGAATGAATCGACCGCTTCCATGTGGAAGCGTATCACAAAGGTAAAACGATTCTGATGTCCATTGTGTTCCCGGGCTCTCCGTTGGAATTACCCCTCTGAGAAAAAAATGCGGCCGCGCGCCAGGCTCAGGTAGACCGTAGCGCTGTGAGTGCTGTAGCCTGCCCAGACGATTCGGCCATCTTCACCAGTCTGTTCGAAGAAATTTGTTTTTCCTACCGGTGAATAGATGGCTTTCGCTTGCGAGTCACTGGAATTGCCAGTGCGGATCCAAAGCAACTCCAGGCTGCAATCGTTACATAAACACGCTAGCCCAGAAGGTTTTGCAGATCCGCTTCGGCTTGCTCGGGTGTAACGGAAAGGCTATGGACCCATTCGCCCAGCAATGCTTTTTGTGCGCGTTTCATCAAAGCGCTGTCGTAGTCACTCCAGGTCTTATCGCGGCGAAAGAACTTGAGGTCGCGTAATACCTTGCAAAGCGATTCGACAGAGCCATCTTTCATGCGTTCCTGCAGCATCGTGTTCCGTTCGCGGCGGTCTTTGGGGAGGTGCTCTGCGGGGGAGGAGAGAGTGGCAAGCAGTTTCTTGAATGCTGCCGCGCTGACCGGAGGCCGCAGGCGCTTGTTAATATTCTCATCCGCCGGCACCCAGATGGTTAGATCATTCACTTCGATCTTATAAAAAAGCACTTTCGTGTTGTTATAAGCTCGTTCTTCCACTCCTGTTACTTTACCCACCCCGTAACTGCAATGTACTACTGGGTCGCCGATCTGATAATTCATTATGCCTCCGGACGTGAATGGGGAAGAAAAACGCCAGTCCTTTTTCAAGGACTGGCGTTGGCGCCCGTCAATCTTTGGGATATACGTTCATTATATCACCAACCACCATCTGCTTTGTCATGGATTGAACCACAAGCCGCTGACCTGATGCGGCTCTGCAGCGCGAAACACCACGCGGACCGTGACGCTGTCGGCCTTCTCGAAACTGGCCTTGTAAACGACCACGTAAAATTCTCCCTGCTGAAAAACGGTGTCCACCGAGCGTGAGAGATAGGAGCCTACTTTGGTAGCACGTTCTGTTTTCAGCGCTTCAAATTGCGTCTCACCGATCGCCGCCAGCATGTCAGCATCGAAATCGGATGAGAAGGCGGCGTAATCGCCCGCGTTGAGACCTGCGAGCAGGTTATCGGTCTTGGCTTCACTGAAGGCGAGAATTGCCTCGCGGTCTGCTCCCGTCAGTTCGGTGACCTTGGGGGAGCAGGCGGACACGACGAAGACCACCACCAGAACAGCGATCCAGATTTTGTTTTTCATGACGTGCCTTTCTCATATCAACTCGGTGAATGGGTTACTTGACGATCTCGAAAAAGTCTTTCTTCCAGCGTACTTTGCAGCCTGGCGCTTTTTGGCGGACCACGTCGGCCGCGATCATCTCGAGCAATTCTTTGCGGCGACCTTTAGCCCAGGGCACTTCGGCATCCCACTTCTCTTCGGAGGGTGCCCACACCGTGACGATCGCATCGCCGCCGCCGAACTCCCAATACAACTTAAGTTTGTTCCCGCCTTCTGCGTAATTGATGCTGCCAGCACGCCCGCTGGATTCGATCTGCACCTTATCTGAGCCGCTTTTTGTGGCCTTGGCAACAGGCCGGCTTTTTACCGCGGGCATTGCCTGGGGACTCGCGCCAGATTTCCGCCGCAGACCGCGTACGATCAAGATCAAAACCATGATGATGACGGCCGCAAGCAAAACCACCGACAGCCCCACGATCCCAAGATCACTCGTTGACATAACACACCTCCGTTGTTCGTATAAAATTTAATGGCTTACTTTTTGACAAGTTCGAAATACTCCGCACTCCAGCGCACGCTGCAACCAGGGGCTTTTTGTTGAATGACTTGCTTTGCAATAAACTCTAATATCTCTTTGCGGCGACCTTGCACCCACGGCGCTTGCGCATCCCATTTTTCTTCGGAGGGAGCATAAACAATGGCGACGGCATCTCCGCCGCCGAATTCCCAATACAGCTTGAGCGTATGACCTTGTTCGAAGTAGTAGATCGTGCCGGCCGGACCATTCGTGACGATCTGCACCTCCGGCGCGCCGCCTTTCTTTGGCTTCGGCTCCACTTTATTGGACGCTGGTTTTGCCGAGGCCGTGGACGCCCCACGCGAGTGCGGACGGATGAAGCGCACGTAGACTACAACTAAAAACAGGATGAACAGGACAACGGTGGCGCTTGAAAACGCCATGGACATCGGGTCTATCGCAGACATTGGGTCTCCTTTGCGATGCCGATTTTACCCGAGGAGGATTCCTCTTCCACCTCGAGGATCATCTTCACCACGCGGACTCGCTTACCGGCTGCGATCGGCATCTGGCTGACCGCATCCCACTCGCCGGAGGAGAAGAGCACTCTGCCATCGCGGAAGACCGGTGTAACCGTTTCGCCAATGCCGCCCACGTACATGCGCCCCGGATGACCCTGGCTGGAGTCTCCCATCTTCTTTACCTCACCGCGGTCAATGATGGGGATCAAGATCACCAGTCCTGGCCCCTTGTCCCCGAGGTAACGACCGAGGCGGTACACGCTCAGCCGCGTATCCTCACGCACGATGCGAATGCTGGCGGAGAGAAATATCATCATGAAAAAGATCAAAACAAAAAACACACAAAGGAAAGCGGGTATTGCTGTATCCATGGCTGTACTCCTCTTACGTATACATGCATCGGTTCTTCTGCGATTTTATGGCGTGATTTCTAGATAGTTGATCAACCCGTTTGCCGCCTGGTTTTATGCATGGATGACGGCTTGCTTCAATTCTTCAGCGACCCGCGCGACGAGGAAAATTCGATCTACCCCGAGATGTCGGTGAGGATGAAGTAACCTTTTTCCGCCATGTTCGCTCCAGGGAGGGGTGTTGATCCAAGTTTACCGCACCTGATACCTGAAACCTGACACCATCCGATTAATTCAGGGCAAGCCTGGATCGTGAAACTTAAAATCCTACGGTATAATAACATCCGCTTCACGACAATCCCCGCATAAGGCAATTTATGACGACCCCTGTAACCCTCCCTGCCGACTACTGGCAGACCCTCAGCATCACACCCAAAGACATCGAATATCTGCAAACCTACCTGTTCGAACGCGAGACGCCTCTCACCCCGCGCGAACTGGTGGCCGTGCTCATCAACGAACGTCTCCGCGCCGAACGCGAAGCCGCCGCCAAGGCGATGAGCAACATCAAAAGCTACCTGCCCAAAGAAACCTACAGCGCCGGCGACACGCTCACCTTCCCGGCCCTCAAGCGCAATGGCAACGTCACCGCGGTCCGCGCGGGTGTCAATCCCGAGCTGGGCGCTTTCGATGTCCTCACCGTGAAAATGGATGACGGCAGCGAACGACAATTTGCCGGCTCGCTCGCGACTCACAAACTGAACGATGCCCCCGTGGACGATGAGATCGCTTCCGCCCTCGACCCGGAGCGGGTTGCCCACGACCACGGCGCGGAACTCTCCGCCAAGGTGGATGCCGCCTTCATCGCCGACGAATCGCTCGTCCGCATTGCTGGTCGCTGGTTCCCGCGCGCGCTCCTGCTCGACGTCAACGCCGGGCACCTCAACCTCGCCGAAGCCCTGCTCGACATGGCCGGCGGCGAACCGCTCCCGACCGAAACGCTCGTCAAAGACCTCGAACTTCCGGCCAGTGTTAATCCGCGGCTGGTGGAATTCTCGCTCAATTACGCCCTGCAGGAAGATCCCCGCTTCGATGAAGTCGGTCCTGCCGGACAGGTGCTGTGGTGCCTCGAACGTCTCGAACCCGAAGGTGTGCGCACCATCCCCGCGCCGCTGCAATACATTGAGATTCCCCACGAACGCGCCACCCTCACCGAGCAGATGCTGCGTCTCGAAGCGCAAGTGGACGATGAACTTAGCCCCACCGCCTCCGCCCCCGTGGACGATATCACCATCAGCCTGCTCTATCCGCACTGGCGCGCCGGAACCCTGCCCATCTCTGCCCGTGCCCGCGGATTGTTCCCCACCGCCTATGAGTCCGCTCGTGTGCGCTTCACCTTTGTGGACGCGAAATCGGGCAAGAAAATCCCGGCCTGGGTCGTCCGTAAACACGGCTACATCTACGGCCTCGCGGACTTTTACAAAGCCAACGAAATGATGCCCGGCGGTCTGATCCGCGTCACACGTGGCAGCCAGCCCGGCGAAGTCAAGATCGAGGCGATCACCAAGCGCCCGGTCCGCGATTGGGTGCGCACCGTGCTCGTTGGCGCAGATGGCGGCATCGTCTTTGCCCTCTTGAAGCAGCAACTCGGCGTCGAGTTGAACGACCGCACCGGCATCGCCGTCCCCGACCCGGCCGGCGTGGATAATGCCCGCGAGCAGGTTTCCAAGTCGCGGCTCTCGTTCGAAGACCTGACCCGCAATGTGATGCGCGAGTTGGTCAAGCTCAGCCCGCAAGGTCATGTCCACGTGCATGAGCTTTATGGCGCGGTCAACATTCTGCGCCGTGTGCCGCCCGCCCCGCTTATGGCCTATCTGGCAGGCAGTCCCGCCTTCACGCATGTCGGCGACCTGCACTTTAGAATGGATGAATGATCTTTTTGAGGAGTGCGGACTTTAGTCCGCTCTCCTGTTGTGCGGCAGGCTGAAGCCTGCGCTTTAGTGAAGTTAATAAAAATCCCCCGCGAATAAGGTGGCTCTGGTGGGAAAGATACCTGCCCACTTAGATTCGCCCCTTACCCGCGGCTGAAACGGAACCCATTTCTCATGCAACCCTCACCTGTCAAGCGTAGCTTGCTCAAGCCCAGTACCAAGACCCCCTTCCACATTGACTTCGATTGGTGGAAGCAGAATGAACGCGACTGGCACGTTTTCCTGCGCACGCTCTTGTGCGCTGAGCACCAGGCCTCTCTCGCCGAAGTGGAGGAAGGCCAAACCATCGATTGGGTGGACGAGAATACCGCCGAAGTCCGCCCGGTGGAGGGTATTCAGCACACACTGATGAGTCACTGCGCGCGCCAGCCCGAGTTCCTCACCTCGCACACTGCTTTGGTCGAGGCCGTCTTCCGCATCTTCCTCGTCAACGGTAATCAACCGATGAACGCAGAAGAAATTGCGCAGAGGCTCAGCCGCCCAGCCAATACGATCTTATCCACGCTGACCGGTCCGCGCGTTTACAAAGGCCTGAGACCGGCGCAGTAGGGTAGAACCTTCGCGTTCACCCAGGGCGGCACGCAGGTCCGCCCCAATCATCTGCCCCCGTAGCTCAATGGACAGAGCAACAGCCTTCTAAGCGGCAGGTTGCGCGTTCGATCCGCGCCGGGGGCGC
>CAYNQA010000170.1:0-7068 GCA_964399225.1 uncultured Anaerolineaceae bacterium | reverse complement strand
AGTACTCGTGGCTGTCGGCGTTATCGACCGCCTTGGCGGGATCGGTGATCGCCAGATTTTGCGCTCCGGCTTGACCATAAACCCAGTCATCGGTGCCAGCCACCACGGTGAAGTGGCTCATCTCGTGGATCAGGGTGCCGGCCTTCGAGTCGGTGCCGGTCATCGGGGCGGTCCAGAAGGCTTTGCACAGATAGATGGTGTACGGCTGGTTGGCGTAAACATAGGCGTAGTAGGTCTTTTTGCAGCCGCAGTTGAAGTTGACCGATGCAGTGTCCATCGCGCTGCTGATCGAAGCAAAGTGTGACTTTGCTGTGTTGTAGCGGGTCAGGTTATACACACCGAACCAGGTGGTGTAGCGCGGACCCTGTGTGCCGGCGTTCAAATACGAAAGAGCGTTTGCAGCATAGGTGCTGGCATTTTCGCGAGCAGAGGTCAGGTCAGTAATTTGGGCGGCGGTGCACTTTGTAAAGGTCGTGGAACCGCTGACCACATCCGGTTCGATCGGGGCGCTGAAGGTGGTGCGGCCTTCGATGTTCAAGGCGAGCTTGTTTGAAACCAATGTGGATTCACGGGCAGAGAGGGTGCCGCGTTCGGAGCGCAGGAAACGCGAGTAAACGCGGAACTGGATCTCATAGCGTCCGGAAGCAGAAAGATCGTAGTACTGACCGAGGTCCACCGAACGGGTGAAGGATTCGCCCGGGGCGAGGGTCAAATAATCAGCGCTCGTCGGGGCAGGGCGTTTGTAGTGGGCGCCTACATAAGGCACCTCAGAACCGTCACGACGGATTGCGAGCAGGCCATCTTCGAAATCTTCGAAAGGCGTGTACCACTTAAGGATTTTTGCAGGAACCTTGCCTTCATTGCGAATGGTGACGTGGACGACCGCGGACTCACCTGCAGCAAACGCGGATTTGTCTGCGCTCAGGCTGGCCGAAAGACGGCCGGTGGCGGCATCAGCGCTTCCGGTGCCGAATGCAGCGGTGACTAGCAGGACGAGAGTGACAGCGACCAGGAACAGCTTGCTACGAAACATGACATCCTCCAGTTGGCGAATTTGGCTCTCACGGAGCCATGTCGAATTGTACAGATTAGACTTGATTCGTCAAGTATTTCCCTCTTTTTTCACCCGGCAAACCGGTAAGGGTTTATACTCTTAAAGAATTAGTCGACGGAGACACCCCAAACGGGTCTCAGAAAATAAAAATGCCCTCGCGAGAGGGGCATTTTACAGAGCCACAGATGGGATTTGAACCCATGACCTGCCGATTACGAATCGGCTGCACTGCCAACTGTGCTACTGTGGCGTCGAGCGGCGGGGATTATAAAGGATTACAGTTAAACCCGCAAGTTTTTAGTGGTACGGCTCGTCAGTCTAGTACAAAATCGAAACTCCCATGAGGCGGTCCATGCTTCGCGTTGCCATGCTCTCTTACCATACCTGCCCGCTTGCCACCCTCGGAGGAAAGGATACGGGCGGTATGAATGTTTACGTCCGTGACCTGACACGCGCTCTCGGCGCAATGGGCATCCACGTCGATGTATTCACGCGCTCACAGGATGAGCACGTGCCGCACGTATTGCACGACCTGGGTTATGGCAACCGCGTGGTGCATGTGCCGGCCGGACCTGAGATACCACTCTCAAAGCGCGAGATGGTGGATTATATTCCCCAATTTGTAGACGGCGTGCAGAATTTCGCCGCGGAAAAAGGCATTCGCTATGATGTGATTCACAGTCACTACTGGATGTCTGGTCTGGCCGCCGCCTCTCTCTCGGATGGGTGGGGCGGGGTGCCCATCGCGCACATGTTCCACACCCTTGGAGAGATGAAGAATCGCATCGCCCGCAGTGACTCGGAGCGCGAAGGACCTTACCGCATCGAGGGGGAGAAAAAGGTGATGCAACGGGCTGACCGCCTCATCGTCGCGACGGAGGCGGAAAAAGCCCAATTGCAGTGGCTCTACAAGGCAGATACCAGCAAAGCAACGGTGATTCCGCCGGGAGTGGATATCTCGCATTTTTATCCCATCTCCGTGGATGAAGCCAAGTCTTATGTTGGTATTCCAAAGAATTACCGCATGGTTCTCTTTGTCGGTCGTATTGAGCCGCTCAAAGGCGTGGACACATTGATCCGCGCAATGTCTTGCCTTCAATTCCAGGAGGGCGACCATGGACCGGTATATCTTGCGATCATCGGAGGAGACCCTTCAGCCAGGCCGGAGGAGATGACTGAAGAGATGGCCCGCCTCCAGCGTCTGTGTGATGACCTGGCAATGGGGCAGACGGTGGTATTTCTAGGTAAACGCGCGCAAGACACTTTGCCATATTACTACTCTGCAGCCGAGGTTTTGGTGATGCCATCGTTCTACGAATCATTTGGCATGGTGGCGCTCGAAGCCATGGCCTGCGGCACGCCGGTCATTGCCTCGCAAGTGGGCGGGTTGGCTTTCCTTGTTCGCGATGGCGAGACCGGTTTCCACGTCCCGGAGGGTGACCCGCCTGCCTTGTGTGAAAAATTATCGCTCCTTCTGGGAGATCATAGATTGCGCGATAGGATGGGTGTGCAGGCAGCGCAATATGCCCGGAACTACGACTGGACAAGCATAGCCGGCCAGATCAAAGCGGTCTACGAAGAACTGATTCGAACTTCTACTGCGACCCTAAACAGCCCCTCATAGACACAGAGTTGATGAGGAATTATCACCAACTTGTAAGCCTTTTCTGCCTGTCAGATTTTGGCTTTAATGCCATATAATGATGAAAATAGCGCGGGTTTCTCAACCCGCTTTTCCCCACCTCATCCTTTTGTGGCATAGGAAACAACATGACTCTTGAGCGCGCACCAATTTTGAATCTCCGGCCTGAAGAGAGACGGCTTGTATTTTCTCTTGCAACGGTTCTGGCTATCACCACGCTTGTCCTTGAACTGTCCGACGTGATCGCCACCGGCGGTTTCGTGAGTAAAGTCGGACCGAATAATATATTCTGGCTTTGGATTGTGGATATGGTAATTGCGTTGCTGACCGCTGGCGCTTACGCGCTCGCGGTGGACCGCATGGAACGTGTGCGCTTGCTGCGTTATCTGACGTTGGGATTTGCGGTGATCTTTATCGCCCTGTATTTCATGTTCACGATCGGTGCGCCGGACTGGATTTCGTATCCTGTCCTTTACATTGTGACAGATCAGTTCTATGCAGTTTTCCCGCTAGCGTTTTGGGCAATGGTGAATGATCTTTATACGGCTGCTGAAGGGAAGCGTATCTTTCCCGTTATCACCATGGGAACGGCAATCGGATCGATTCTTGGGAACGGTTTAGCCGCGTTCTCCGGCTGGATCCTGCAGCGCAGCGGCGGCGAACCTCCCTCACTGCTTCCTATGGGCAGTGTAATGCTCTTGTTTGGTCTGGTCGTGCTTGAAGTGGTTTTTTCAAATCGTACTGTCAATGCCCGCCAGGCCCGCGAGCAGGATGTGGATCTGAAGCAGACGATCGCGGTCGGTGTCGATTACATCAAGAATGTGCCCATCTTCAAGTATTTAGCGATTTGCATGTTTCTCTCTGGTCTTGCCTTCACCGTGATCGAATACCACTTCCTCTTCAGTGTTGATCAATCGGTGTCACAGAATCCGCTTCAGTTCCAGGCTTTCTATGGCATGTTCAAGATCGTTCTGATCGTTAGTATCCTGCTCGTACAGGCCTTCGTGTCCAATCGATTCCTCGAGAAGATCGGGTTGAAAGGCTCTTTTATCCTGCAACCGATCTCACTTGCAATCGGTGCCCTCCTGGCGCTGATCGTCCCCGGAGTGTATGGAGCGGCCGCTGCGCGTTATGTCGGGCGCCTGGTTCAACAAGCCTGGGACGAGCCTGCTCGTAAGGCACTCGAAAACCTGATCCCTGATGAGCGCCGTGGACGCGTTTCGGTGGTGATCGACCGTTATTTCTATGATGTATCAACCATCATTGCATCGCTCGTTCTGGGCGTTCTCGTGTTCATCGGTTTGCGCACGACCGCATCCGAGATCATGACCTACGTGTACATCGGTTTGGCAGTGCTTGCATCCATTGTTGCAATTTGGGCTGCTTTCCGCCTGCGCGCCAAGTACGACGAAAGCCTGCTGGATTGGCGACTTTCCCGCTCACGCCGTAAGAGTGTTTTGACCGGTATTGAGTTTTGAAAGTAAGTTTATTTCGCTTTTTGGAGTGACTCCTTGACCGTGGATATCGTCGACGCCCTGCGCGCTGAGTGGTTTGAACGCTTTGACCGCATCCTGGATGACAGCAAAACCATCCCCTCCAGCAATATGAAGTGCCTCGAGTTGTGCCAGGCGCGCTGCTGTCCGCGCGCTGGAATGCGTACCATGGCAGAGCATGAGATTGCCAGTCCGGTTGTTGTTCTGTTACCTTTCGAAATGGAATACCTGATCGCAAAGACAGGCGTTTCGCGCGACCTCTTCCGCACCTGGCCATTGGCGTTGACTCCCGAAATAACCATCGAGATTGGGATGTTGGACCTGGGCAAACCCTGCCCCTTCCTAAAAGATAATCTGCAGTGTTCCATCCATGAGCATAACCCGCTGGATTGCCGCACCTTCCCCCTCTTACCTGTGCTGAACTACAAGAACAACCTTGAATGGGAATTGGGTGAAAATTGCCCCTCGCTTTTGTACCTCAATTCGCGTTTCGTGGATGCGATCAAAACGGTCTGGCAAAACCTATTGCCTGATCTCCCCCGCGCCTGGTGGGACTTGTACGCTTTTGCCGATCATTGGACTGGCTGGCCAAAAGAACAGACTGTGGAGCAGCTTCATGCCGCTTGACGTGAACGGTCCTAATGGGGCGACTCTTCACGAGGTCCATGCAGAGGCGGGGTTATTGGATGTGGCCTGTAATTTGTTTGAATCTGTTTTCCCGGAGGATAAGCGCTACCTCCCTTACGTTCACGCCTGTGCGCAAGGCACGCATGCCTCGCATCCGTATACTTATGACCATGTCTGGCTGGTGCGTCAGGATGGCGAGTGGGTGGGGGTGAGGATTTTTAGTTTTATCACCACGCGTACGTTCGGTCATGGCGCTTACATTGGTTTTACCCCTTCCGCGCGTGGACGGGGGTTGGGACGCTGGCTCGTGGATCAGACTCAGGCTCAATTGGAGATGGATGCGCAAAAGTTCGGCAAGCTGGGTTCGATCGGTTACCTTGTCGAAGTGGAGCGAGTCATTGATGCGCATTCCGAGCAGGAGCGCATCGAGTCGGAGCGGCGTCTGCAATTTCACCGCCAGTGCAATGCCATTGTTTTGCCGCTGCCTTTCATGGAGCCAGTCATGATCGAAGGGGTGGATTATCTATCGCCGAAAGATCTCGAAGGCGAATCGCCGCGTCCCATGCATTTGATGCTGATCCCATCCGCTCGCGGACTTGCAATTGGCAATCTTGATCTCGTTGACCTCGTTCATGGGTTATACTTGGATGTGTACCGTTTACCGATAAATCATTCTTTTGTTCGCCAGACCCTTTCGCCACTTTTGGGAGTGAGACCATGACTGCACAGACTGTTTCTGCAATCAAACCTGCACTGTTTGTAAGCTTGCGTACCAAGTTGATCGCCGCGTTGGCGCTTTTGTTCGTGCTTGCGTTTGCCGCCATCTTCGGCTGGCTTGATAACTTCGTCACCGAGATGGCCATGCGAAATCTGCAAGGTGACCTGCTCGCCACAGCCCAGGCTGCTGCCGCCGGAATCGACGGCGATGCGCATGCTGCATTATTTGAAAGCGGCGCAATCGATGACCCGACCTATACAAAAATTGCCGAGCACTTGCGTATCATCAAAAAAGCAAACCCGCAGGCGTCCGGTGTGTACACATACGTGCGCCTTTCAGAGGATGCCACTGATGTGCACCTGGTGGTGAGCGCGGCTCTACCTCCCGGTGCCGAAGAACAGTCGATTAATTCCCAGCCGATTGTGAGCGAATGTGACGTGCCGCCCTCCTCGCGCCCGGAATTGGGACAGGTCTATTCCGATACATCCCCGGCCATGCTTGATGGCGTAAAAGTGGCAGGCTCCGATACCGAGCTATGGACCGACGATTGGGGAGTCTGGCTTTCCGGGTATGCGCCCATCTTCAACTCCAAAGGCGAACCGGTCGGCGCGGTTGGCGTGGATATGTGTGCTCGTGATGTGATCGAACTACAGGACAGTATTCAACGTAATGTGACCATTGCCTTGGGCGTGTCGCTCATCCTTCTGATCGGGGTGGTGTATTTTATTGCGGCTGGTGTGACGCGACCGGTCCTGGCTCTGACCAAGGTTGCTGACCGCATCGGCGGCGGTGACTATAACCAGGACTTCTCGACCCTGCATTCCTCCCGCGTGCAGGACGAAGTGGATAAGCTGGCTTCGGTCTTCGAGATGATGGTTGGCAAGGTCTACACCCGCGAACAAAACCTGCGCGCCCGTGTGCAACAACTCGAGATCATGATCGATCAGAGCAAGCGCGAGAGCCAGGTGGCGCAGATCGTGGAAAGCGACTTCTTCCAGGAATTGCAGACCAAGGTCAAAGACATGCGTACGCGCTTCAGAGAGGAAGGCAAGGAGTAAAACGAGAGACGGTCACTTCGGTGGCCGTCTCTTTTTTCTTTACCATCTCTTTACAATCCCTTCTTGCCAACTTTGCGCGGCTCGGCTATCCTTGCAGCATGTCCAAGCCAAAAATCCTCATCGTCGATGACGAGCCATCCATTGTAAAACTACTCGAAGCGTATCTTAAGCCGGAAGGGTATGAAATCCTGACAGCCTCCGATGGCCTAGCCGGGCTAAAGTCTGCGCAAGTGTTCAAGCCGGATTTAATCATTCTCGATGTGATGCTGCCCGGCATGGACGGTGTGGAATTATTATCCCGTTTGCGGCGTGAGTCGGATGTATATGTGATCATGCTCACGGCGCGTACAGAAGAAGCAGACCGTGTAGTAGGTCTGACTGTTGGCGCGGACGACTACGTTACCAAACCATTCAGTCCTCGCGAAGTGACCGCCCGAGTGAAGGCAGCCTTTCGCCGAATCCAGCGTAAACCTGGG